>NZ_CBFHHE010000068.1:0-1151 GCF_965655635.1 Nereida sp. | reverse complement strand
GCTGCTAAGTTAGACAGGCATTGGCATATCCTGAGGATTTCATCTGAAGACCTTCCAGGTAAGCATTTGCTCACTGACGCTGTGCAGGAGCCCGTCGCTGAGCCTGCTGCCGACGAGCATTCCCTCAAAGACGCTGTGGCTGTTTATCTGCGCTTAAAGGGGCATGATCGCCCGCCGACTTTTGAGGCTGCCGTAAGGCGTTCCTGCGGCTACCTGATTGATTGCTGTGGCATGAAAGCTTTGAAGGATTACCTTCGATCCGATGCTACCAAGTTCCGTGATTATCTATTTGCTAAGGGACTAAATGGGGCTTCTGTGGCAAGGATCTTTGGTACAGTCAGGGCCGTTATAAACTTAGCCCTGAGTGAGTTTGGGCTGGCAATCGTTAACCCGTTCTCAAACGTCTACTTTAACCAAAGAGAAGGGGTTAAGAAACGGCTGCCTGTTAAGGCTGAGGACATCAAGAAGGTACAGGCTGAGTGCTATAAGGCGGATGATCAAATGCGCTGGCTAGTAGTCTTAGTAGCTGACACGGGGATCAGACTTGCTGAGGGCGCTGGGCTGTTGCGCACTGACTTCATCACTAAGGACGGCATCCTCTGCGTGAGTGTCAGGTCTCATCCTTGGCGTTCCTTGAAGACAGCCAGCAGTGAACGGGTAGTCCCGTTGGTAGGCTCAGCTAAGTGGGCAGCAGAACGAATACTGGAACAACCCAATAGCAGCCAGTTTGCATTCCCTAAGTACAACAATGGTGAACGAACGAGTGCGAACTCAGCCAGTGCTGCCCTTAACAAGTGGCAGAAGGGAAAGATTGGTGAGGGTTATACGATGCATAGCTTCCGCCACTCCATGCGAGACAGGCTACGAGCCGTAGAGTGCCCTAGCGACATTATAGATCAGATTGGTGGATGGCTTACCCAAGGAGTAGGGGCATCGTATGGAGAAGGCTACAGTCCGGAAGTTATGCACAAGTGGCTGCTGCTTAGTTGAGTGCTCCGTAGGCGGCTATTGTGCTGTGTCGATATTCTTGACTCAGAAGCACTAAGGGCTTTCTTAGTCAGTATGACTGATCTCTCAATCCTGCCGCTACATGACCTGACAATTGATGAGGCCTCACGGCCGACAGCACCTAAGGTTGCAGCTGCCACAGA
>NZ_CBFHHE010000067.1:0-1460 GCF_965655635.1 Nereida sp. | reverse complement strand
TCTTGCGCATGCCGTCCAACTTAACTTCTTCAAAAGCGCGACCTTCATACATGGCGATGACCTGATCAGTCCTCGGGCCTTGTGCGATTGTGGCGTGTTGGCTGCTTGCGGCTGGCGCTGGCGTAGCGGCAGCTTTCGGTGCAGCGGTGGCGTTTTCAACGTCTGCTTTGATGATACGGCCGTGGGGTCCTGATCCGGCCATGGATGACAGATCGATACCTTTGTCCGCTGCAATGCGTCGCGCGAGTGGAGTTGCAAATACGCGTTCGCCCTTGGCTGTCTGTGGTGCGGCGGGGGTGGGAGGTGTTTGTTGTGGCGCTGCAGGTGCAGCCTCTGTCTTTGTGGCTGCGGCTTCGCTGGATGCTGCGGCGGGTGTCGCAACTGCACTGTCGGCATCTTCGCCTTCTTCCAGTAGAACAGCAATTGCTGTGTTCACTTTGACACCTTCAGAGCCTTCGGCGACCAAGAGTTTGCCGATGACGCCTTCGTCCACGGCTTCAAACTCCATAGTCGCTTTGTCAGTCTCGATTTCTGCCAGCAAGTCACCGGAGACAACAGTGTCGCCTTCTTTGACAAGCCATTTTGCAAGTGTGCCTTCCTCCATCGTCGGAGAGAGCGCGGGCATTAGAATTTCAGTTGCCATATCTGCGGCTCCTTAACGGTAGGTGACTTGTTTAACGGCGGCGATGACCTCGTCCGTTGTGACAAGGGCAAGTTTTTCGAGGTTTGCGGCATATGGCATCGGTACGTCTTTACCGGTGCAACTGATCACGGGTGCGTCGAGATAATCGAACCCGTGTTGCATGATTTGGCTGCCGATGTAGCTGCCAACGCTGCCTTGTGGCCAACCTTCTTCGACGGTGACACAGCGGTTTGTCTTACGCACGGACGCCAAGATGCTGCCCATGTCCATTGGACGCAAAGTCCGCAGATCGATTACTTCCGCAGAAATACCCTCGTCGGCCAGCTTGTCTGCGGCCTCAAGAGCATATGTCATGCCAATACCAAATGAGACGATCGTCACATCTGTGCCTTCGCGCCAAATTCGTGCCTTGCCGAACGGAACAGTGTAGTCGTCCATGTCTGGCACATCGAACGACCGGCCGTAGAGAATTTCGTTCTCAAGGAAAATCACAGGGTTGGGATCACGGATCGCTGATTTCAGCAGACCTTTGGCGTCAGATGCGGAGTAGGGCATCGCAACTTTGAGACCAGGCACCTGCATGTACCATGCGGCGTAGTCTTGGGAGTGCTGCGCGCCAACTCGTGCCGCAGCACCGTTTGGCCCACGGAAAACCATTGGGGCGCCCATCTGACCGCCCGACATATAAAGCGTTTTGGCCGCGGAATTAATAAGGTGATCAATGGCTTGCATGGCGAAGTTGAACGTCATGAACTCAACAATCGGGCGTAGGCCAGCCATGGCGGACCCTGTGGCGATGCCTGCAAAACCGTGCTCG
>NZ_CBFHHE010000066.1:0-1661 GCF_965655635.1 Nereida sp. | reverse complement strand
TAACCGCACGGTTTTTGAAAAACGCACCGTGGCCACAATCATGCTGGATACAAAATAGGCGCAAAAGGAACGCCGCGTTGATGAGCGCAATGAAAAGCGCCAAGATCCAAGACACCGACAACGCCCACCACGCACAGACCCACAGAACCACAAACGGGCAAAGCGTCACGGCAATTTCAAAGCTGCTGCGCCACACATCTGGTTCGCGGTATTTGCCCAAGGTTTTAAGCCAATCTCTGGCGGGTCCCACCATTTGCGTAGGCTGGCTTTCGTCGGCATTTTGGTTCATGCGGTCTACTCGATTGTTTCGTGCATTCCTGATAGTGCTATTTCCGCCAAACGCAACACAATCAGGCATATCGGAAGAGAGCATGCCGCTCACAGCGAAAGGTATTCTGACATACCCCTAGACAATCTGTCGGGCCAGCCGCTATCCCTTACGCCAACGACATGAACAGGCGGATAGCATATGAAACTCGGCTGTATTGGTGATGATTTTACTGGATCAAGTGACCTCGCAAACACGCTGGCCAAAGGCGGGATGCGCGTTACGCAATACACTGGGGTTCCATCTGACCCTGCTTCTGTTGATATTGAGGCCGGTGTGGTTGCGCTTAAGTCACGATCCGTTCCCGCAGCCCAAGCTATTGAGCAGTCTCTTGCGGCGCTTGACTGGTTGTTGGCCCAAGGTTGCACGCAGATATTTTTCAAATATTGCTCAACCTTTGACAGCACACCTGAAGGTAACATTGGTCCTGTCATGGATGCGCTAGCCGCGCGGCTTAACGCCACACGCGTGATCGCCTGCCCTGCTTTTCCAACAACGGGGCGCTCAGTTTACCAGGGGCATCTGTTTGTCCAAGATCAGCTGCTAAGTGACAGTGGCATGCGCCATCACCCGCTCACGCCAATGACTGACCCTGACCTGCGCCGTTGGTTGGGTCTGCAAACTCAACATTCGGTCGGGCATGTTGCAGCCCCGACAGTGTTTGCTGGCGCAGAGGCGATTTCAGCCGAGCTTGACGCGCAGCACGCCCTTGAGAACACCCACATCATTGTTGATGCAATCCGCGATGAAGATCTAATGGCCATCGGCAAAGCCGCTGCCGACCTGCCGTTGATTACTGGCGGGTCTGGCGTGGCGCTTGGTCTGCCTGCAAATTTTGGCTGCAGCCCAAGCCGCCCCAACTGGACCAGTCAGGACGGCAAATGTGTGGCCCTGTCTGGATCATGCTCGATCGCGACCCGTGAACAAGTGGCACGTCACAAAGAAAACCACCCCAGTCTTGAGATTATTGCCGCTGATGTGATTGAGGGCCGCCAAACCGCCCAAGACATCGCGTCGTGGGCACTGCAGGCTGACGGCATCCCGCTTGCGTACAGTTCTGCTGATCCTGAGGTCATTAAATCAGTCCAAACTGAATACGGTCTTGAGCAGTCATCGCAGGCCATTGAAACGCTCTTTTCTGATGTTGCGGCCCTGCTGGTTACAGGTGGTATTACCCGTTTGTTAACCGCGGGCGGTGAGACATCAGGCGCGGTTGTGGAAGGCCTAAAGCTTACACAGCTTGAGATCGGCCCTGAAATTGACCCCGGTGTACCCGCATTGCGCGCCAGCAAAGACCTGACCCTTGCGCTTAAATCAGGCAATTTTGGTTCAC
>NZ_CBFHHE010000065.1:0-2013 GCF_965655635.1 Nereida sp. | reverse complement strand
ACCCACCATGACGCGGCGCTGAACTTCGGCGCCGAACCCTTGGGCACGTGTCTTTTCATACATCTCAGTAATGCCATCACCCGCATCAAGCGTGGCGCGATGGCCGAACCGAACGCCATCATACCGCGCAAGGTTCGAGGACGCCTCAGCAGGTGCAATCACATAATACGCGGGCAGCGCGTATTTGGTGTGCGGCAGTGAAATATCAATGATCTCAGCACCTGCGTCTTTGAGCATTGCTTGGCCGTCGGCCCAAAGCTGTTCAATCTCGGCGGGCATGCCCTCCATGCGGTATTCTTTTGGAATACCGATCTTTTTGCCGCGGATATCACCGGTCAGCGCCGCTTCAAAGTTTGGCACAGCAAGGTTGGCTGATGTGCTGTCCTTGGCGTCAAAGCCACACATGGCCTCGAGCATAATAGCCGCGTCACGCACGTCTTTTGTCATAGGTCCCGCTTGATCGAGCGATGACGCAAACGCCACAACACCCCACCGCGAGCACCGCCCGTACGTGGGCTTGATGCCTGTAATGCCCGTAAAGGCCGCCGGTTGACGAATTGAACCGCCAGTATCCGTGCCTGTTGCTCCAAGGCACAAATCGGCAGCAACTGCAGCTGCCGACCCACCAGAAGAACCACCCGGCGTCAGCGCACGGTCATCGTTTTTCCAAGGGTTGATTGCGTCACCATAAACAGAGGTTTCATTTGAGGACCCCATGGCGAATTCGTCCATGTTCAGCTTACCCAGCATAACCGCGCCAGCGTCGAACAACTTGCCCGAAACCGTGCTTTCGTACTCGGGGCGGAAGCCTTCAAGAATGCCCGACGCGGCCTGTGACGGCACACCCTTGGTGCAGAACAAATCCTTGATGCCCACAGGGACACCGTTCATATCCGGTGCATCTGCACCACGACGCGCATCAGCGGCTTTGGCTTGCTCACGGGCGATCTCGGGCGTGTTGTGAACAAACGCATTCAGCGTCGATGCACCTTCGATTTCAGACAGGCACGCATCGGTCAGTTCAACGGACGTCAGCTCACCTTTGCGCATGGCGTCACGGGCAGCGGCGATAGTAAGTTTAGACAGATCAGACATCGGGTTCACTCCACCACTTTAGGCACGGCGAAAAAGCCTTCACGTGCATCGGGGGCATTTTTCAAAACTGCTTTGGGTTGGTTACCATCAGCAACCACATCTTCGCGGCGATAAAGCCGCTGTGGTGTGACGGATGTCATGGGCTCAACGCCTTCAACATCAACCTCGTTGAGCTGTTCGATAAAGCCCAAGATATTGCTGAATTCCGTGGCGAGCGCAGGCCACTTTGCGGGCGGTATCTATATCAATCGACATTTGGGGTGCTCCGAAACCTATTTAGGGCGGTTTAGCGGGGCGCGCCGGAATTGCCAAGCACGTGCCGCGCCAGCAAAGTGCAATAGACCCCAAAAACTTCAATTACCGGTTTGTTTTCACGCATTGATCGGCTTGGGTTAAGCTTCACCCCGCACGCACAATGCAACAGGTCGTAAATTCAGCCGCGCAAACCAGAAAAGAAACGAGTTAACATGTCTTGGGCCGCAGATGCGTTGATGCCGTCATAAACTTCAGGGGCGTGATGACATTGTGGGTGGCTAAAAACGCGCGCGCCTTGGGCAACACCACCTGATTTCGGATCAGCCGCACCGTAATAAAGCCGCGCAATCCGTGCGTTGGAAATAGCCGCTGCACACATCGGGCACGGCTCAAGAGTGACGTAGAGATCACATCCCGTAAGCCGCTCAACCCCCAACATTTTACACGCGTCACGGATGGCTAATATTTCCGCATGTGCGGTGGGGTCTGATCGCGCACGCGTCTCATTGCCTGCGGCCGCGATCACATCTCCTTGCCGGACAATCACCGCACCCACAGGCACCTCGCCGCGCTCTGCTGCCGCCGTTGCTTGGGCCAGAGCCACATCCATATGAGTTTGAAACCGCATAGGCACAGTTTACGCCCGCCGGTGCCCGCGTGAAA
>NZ_CBFHHE010000064.1:0-2403 GCF_965655635.1 Nereida sp. | reverse complement strand
AAACCATTCACGACCAATGCAACCGCCTCTTCCTCGTCCATACCGCGCTGGCGGCAATAAAAGAGCTGCTCATCATCTACTTTTGATGTGGTCGCTTCATGCTCAACACGGCTCGAGTTGTTCTTCACCTCGATATACGGCACCGTGTGAGCACCACATTTATCGCCGATCAGAAGGCTGTCGCACTGGGTATAGTTGCGTGAATTCTTCGCTTTAGGGTGCATCGAAACCAAACCGCGATAGGTATTCTGCGCCTTGCCCGCACTGATCCCTTTCGACACGATCCGTGACTTGGTGTTTTTGCCCAAGTGAACCATCTTTGTGCCGGTGTCAGCCTGCTGCATGTTGTTAGCAATCGCGATGGAGTAAAACTCACCTTGCGTCTCGTTGCCGCGCAAAATGCAACTTGGGTATTTCCAAGTCACAGCAGAGCCGGTCTCAACCTGCGTCCACATCACTTTTGCTCGGTCGCCACGACAATCGGCGCGCTTGGTCACAAAGTTGTAGATGCCGCCTTTGCCGTCTTCGTCACCGGGGTACCAGTTCTGAACGGTCGAGTATTTTACTTCCGCGTCTTCCTCGATAACAATCTCAACAACGGCAGCGTGCAACTGCGCTGTGTCACGTTGTGGCGCCGTACACCCTTCCAAATAAGACACGTATGAGCCTTTGTCCGCAATGATCAGCGTCCGCTCAAACTGCCCTGTGTTTTCGGCATTGATCCGGAAATAAGTGCTCAGCTCCATCGGGCAACGCACACCCGGCGGCACATAAACAAACGAACCATCCGAGAACACTGCAGAATTGAGCGTCGCGTAATAGTTGTCACTAACAGGAACGACAGAGCCGAGGTACTTTTTAACCAACTCTGGGTGCTCACGAATGGCCTCCGAGATGGAGCAGAAAATCACACCAGCTTTTGCAAGCTCATCCTTGAACGTTGTGCCAACAGAAACACTGTCAAACACCGCATCCACAGCCACTTTACGCTCTTCTTCCGGTGCTTCTACACCAGCGAGCAGCGCCTGTTCCTTCAATGGAATGCCCAGCTTTTCGTATGTGGCCAACAGCTTTGGATCGACCTCATCAAGTGACTTGGGCTTTTCCACCATGCTTTTCGGGCGCGCGTAATAGTACTGGTCCTGAAAATCGATTTTAGGATAGCTCACCATCGCCCACTCAGGCTCGGTCATCTTTTCCCACCGCTCAAAGGCCTGTAAACGCCATTCGGTCATCCACTCGGGCTCTTCGTTCTTTTCAGAGATCAGCTTGACGATACCAGTGTTCACGCCCTTGGGCGCGTATTCCATCTCGATATCCGTGTTCCAGCCGTATTTATAGGCCCCCGACAGCTCTTTGACTGCATCCACAGTTTCCTGATCGACGCCGTCTTTGACTTCCACATCCAAGCTCATCTCTGTTTCCCTTCCTATGGCCCCGTTTGGCACTCTGTTTTCAGCGCGCCCCCACGGGACTTTCGTCATTCATGCAGCGCGGGCGCGCCACTTTTGTTCTGCTTTCAACCACGCCTGCGCAAACCGCAGCACCTGATCTTCTGTTGTCTCCGGCCCAAGCGAGACACGGATCGCCGAGCTAGCCTCGGTCTCTGAGTAGCCCATCGCCTGCAACACACCGCTGGCGCGGACTTTGCCGCTGCTGCACGCACTACCGGCAGAAACCGCAAACCCAGCAAGATCCATCGCCATGACCTGCGTCTCACCCTTCCAGCCGGACGTGATGAAGCAACTCGTGTTGGGCAACCGTTCAAAACCTTTCCCGACACAAATAGTCTGGTTAGCACCGGACGCAAGGGAGTTTTCTAGAATAATTCTAAGTTCTGCAATCCGCTCCCAAACACCGTCGGCTAAATCACGCGCCGCCGCCTCGGCCGCAGCTCCGAAGCCAGCGATCCCGATTACGTTTTCCGTACCAGACCGCCGCCCCATTTCTTGGCCGCCGCCCTTAATTTGCGTTTGCAGGTCAGTCCCTTGCGGGAACACAACAGCGCCGACGCCTTTGGGACCACCAAGTTTATGACCGGACACCAGCCCCATTCGGATGCCAGTCCAGTCAAAGGCAAGCGGCAGCTTCCCGAACCCTTGGGTCAAATCACTCGCCGCAAGACCAGATGGCAAGTTTTGGATCACACCAGTTTCAGAGTTGGCAATCTGAACACATGATTGCGCGGCGTCAGACACCTGAACCTGCCCCTCTTTCAGGGCCAAATCCGGCGTGATCCAAGCCGCAACCGCGTCATGCTCAACCGGTGCTGCGTGCAAATCCCTCCCTGCAAGCGCAAGTGCGGCGCTTTCTGTGGCAGACGACGTAAAAACAATATCACTGCCCGCCGCACCAAGTGCATCACTGATCTGTTGGCGGGCGCGCTCTACAATCGCTTTGGCT
>NZ_CBFHHE010000063.1:0-3136 GCF_965655635.1 Nereida sp. | reverse complement strand
GCGAAGCAGCAAGTCGTAATGATCATTGTAGAACGTCATTGGCATGCCGTAGTCCGTGAACAGCAAAAACGTCAAAGGCCGGCATTCAATCTCTCGGTCGGGGACCACATGGCGGACGATGGTTTGGAAAAATGTCTCGTCCGGTATCCATGTCGTCTTGAAAAAACGCATCACATCGCGCCGTTCTCGGGTGAAATCCAAAACCCACTCAACAGTTCTGCGCCGCAAACACCACCATTGTGACCCGATCTGAACTTGCAAATCATCCGGCACCGAGCGCGCCAACCCAAGAGCACGTTGCGCCTCAAAACACTTATAAAACAGCCATTTTTGTTGCCGTTCGTTAAAGAAGTGACGGTAAATCAGGCGCTCTTCTTTCCAGCCTGTTTTGATCCAGTCGCTCTCAAAATAATCAAACGACTCAATGTAATCTTTGTCATCTGCATCCAGAAAGTCGTGAGCGTAACGCGCGGATTTGATCGACATACAATCACCGGAGACCATGTAAAAATGGCTCGCACGCGGAAATGCTTCAACCGCCGCCTCAAGCGCGTAAAGCGTAGCCTGCACCAAAGACCACTCGCCCCAACCACACTTAATGCGACGCTTTGAAAACGTAACATTTGGGTTATCCTCAAGCGCCTCTTTGATCGCACGGAAGTCGGCTTTGGCCGCACTTGCATCGAAATGGATCGCAATAAAATCGCCCGCAGCCGTCAGCTGCCGCGCCTGCGCGATAACGCCAGCAGGGTCTTTGTGACATAAAAGGATAAACGCGATTTTAGCCATTTTGGAACCAGTAACTTAAATTCTCTTACCATTATCTGGCCTAGATACCCCAAAGAGCCTGCGAATATACACAGTTTGTTTGCATTTTCGGCCTTATCATGCCCAAACAGGTGTAGAACCTGTCGATTAATAGAATGTTGAGTGAGTGACGAAATGGGTTTTCCAGGGACGTGGATGGCAGAGAGCGAAAGCGCGATGTACCGTGTGGTGCCCAAATGCGCATGCTCATCGATCGGTCAAATTATGTACTACTCCGATCACGATGTGTTTTTTGACGGCGACATTCACGACAACAAAGACAAACTGCATAAGTGGGCCCAAGAAGACAGCCAGCCCCTGATTGAGGCGAACGCAAAGGCCCACAAAAGCTATGCGTTTACCTGCGTGCGCAATCCCTACACCCGCATCTTATCTTCGTTTTTCGATGAAATCTGCGGGATACAGCGGAACGGTAAACGGTACCGCGGCAACCTTGTTCCGCTCTTGATCCAAAAATACGGCATCGAAGTGGGCTCGCCAGAAGACGGGTTTGAGTTTGATCAGATCAAATCGTTTCGCCGCTTTTTGCTTTTTGCCCGCGACACCATTCGCTGGAAACGCCCGATGGATCCTGACATCCACTGATCCGCGATGTCGGGGCATGTGTCGACCTTCATCATGAACGGCGGCACCTACGACAACATCTTTTTTACTGAAAAATTTAACGACGGAATGCAGTCAGTTCTCGATGCGATTGAAACGCCTTATAAGGTCGATCTCAACACCATCCCCCGCTTCAACGAGTCTGAAGGGCACGGGCCCAAACGCCTGCATCCAGTTGAAGACTATTTTGATGATTTGTCGATGCATCTGATGTTTGAAATCTACAAACGTGACTTCAAACTGTTCAAATATGATTTCGAAAACCCCGCCAACAAAATGCCGCTAGGGGATGTCGATTTGGCGGAAGTACATGCCAAATTGGGCGAGTAAGCCCTCCTAAAGGCTTGGTAGCACGCCGCCCAACTCATCTTCGATATGGGTCTTGATAATTTGATCAAAATTAGCTTCGGCAACAAAGCCGTGCGCCAGCGCCCGCTGTGGATCAAACGCTTTGGGCCACGTTGACACAATCGCATCTACAGCCGCGTCCGCTTCAAAACGCACTAATTCCCGCGCCTTTGGACCCGCGACCCGCTCAAGCGCGTCCAACATCTCACCTACCGACGCACTTACACCCGGCAGGCAAAGCGCCCGTCTGGGCCCAAGAGCAGCCCCATCAATCTCAGCACCATGCGCCAAAAAGCCGACAGCGGCGCGGGGACTGGCAAACCAATGGCGCAAACTCTCGGCCACAGGCAAGATCGCCTCCTGCCCTGCCAAAGGTTCACGCAGAATGCTTGAGTAAAATCCAGATGCTGCCTTATTTGGCAAACCGGGCCGAATACAAATCGTAGGCAGCCGCAGGCTCACACCATCAATAAAGCCTTTGCGCGTGTAATCATTCACCAGCATTTCGCCCAATGATTTCTGCGCGCCGTAACTCGACAATGGAAGTGTCGCAGTGTCGTCCAAGATGACATCAGGCAAAGGCGCACCGTAGATCGCCAAAGACGAAGCAAAGACCACGCGCGGACAATACGCTTGCTGACCACGGATCGCCTCAAGAATGTTCTGCGTGCCACCAAGATTAATCGCGTAGCCTTTGTCAAAATTGGCCTCAGCTTCACCAGAAACAATTGCCGCCAGATGAAAGATCACATCGGGACGCTCGTTTATCAACGCACTAACTTGGGCAGCATCCGTAATGTTCACCTCAACGCACCGCACGCCGTCTTGGGAAGGCTCAATCACATCCGCAAGGACAAGTTCAGAAATGTCATGGCCCTGAATACGCCCAACACGTTGCAGATGAAGCGCCAGCTTTCGCCCCAACATACCCGCCGCCCCAAGAATGAGAACTTTCATGATTTAGATCAGCCCGTTTTGCTTAAATAGCGCCTGCAGATCAGCCTCAGGGCGCGCGCCCATGTGGCTGATGATTTCCGCAGCACAAACGTTACCCATTTTTCCACAAGTCTCAAGATCAGCGCCCGTCGCAAGCCCGTACAGAAAGCCCGCTGCAAAAAGATCACCCGCACCAGTCGCATCCACGGGCACCACCTCTTGTACGCCCACATGAACACGCGTCTCACCTTGCGCAATCGTCACGCCGTCACCCGACTGGGTACAAACGACCAGCGGGCAAATTTCAGCTGCTTTCCCGAGGGCCACATCAAGATCATCAGTTTGAAACAATGACAGCAATTCGGCTCGGTTTCCAATGAAGTAATCCAACTCGTCCTTAATCAGCCCCAAAAAGTCATCG
>NZ_CBFHHE010000062.1:0-3161 GCF_965655635.1 Nereida sp. | reverse complement strand
CACCAAAATGCACCACCATATCCGCGTCTTTCAACAACTGCGTCATCGCTGCAAGGTCAGCCAAATCAGCGGCTACATATGTCTCGTTGCTGGCCAAACCTTCAATGCTTTCGACGATATCTGTACTTACAAGCGTTTCACACATTGCAGAAAGAGGCGCACGCAACCTTGATCCAAGCCGTCCTGCAGCCCCCGTCAGAACCAGTTTTTTCAACATGAGATACATCCCCTATCTATCTGCAATACCGTACTTTTTAGCACCCCTTCGCGCGCTCCGTGCTAAGACTAGCGGAGCCGTGGAGATGGCTCAATGTAAATTCTGCACTCTATCCCCTTGCCGCTGCGCATCCGATAACTTAGCTAATACCCAATCCGTCGGGGGGCCTATTGCAGGCTGAGAGGTGCAGCGCACTGACCCGTCGAACCTGATCCGGACAATGCCGGCGTAGGGAACGGGTGACACGCGCCAAAGCGCATGCAAAAACCCAATCCCCTTCCCGCCAGCTGATGTCCTCAACTTGAACGAGGGCTTCATGAGCCAGCACACAGACGCGAGCCAAACCGCGAAAACACCCATTGCCCTGACCATCGCTGGTTCAGACAGCGGAGGCGGTGCAGGCGTTCAAGCGGACCTTAAGGCATTCTCGGCTTTGGGGGTATACGGTGCCAGCGTGCTAACGGCGATCACCGCACAGAACACAGTGACAGTCAGCGCAGTTCACGAAGTCCCCGCAGATATCGTTGCGGCACAGATTACCGCAGTACTGGATGATCTTAATGTGGATAGCATCAAAATTGGAATGCTGTTTTCCGTCCCCATCATCAAAATTGTGGCCGAATGTCTTGATGCATTCAAAGGCACCGTAATCCTTGATCCCGTGATGATCGCTAAATCCGGCGATGCGTTGCTGCAAGCGGACGCAGTCGAGGCGATGAAAACACACATGCTGCCGCGCGCGGATCTTTTGACGCCAAATTTGCCAGAGGCAGCAGGCCTGCTTGGCATGGCCGACGCGCAAGACCTGACCCAAGCGCAGGCCCAAGGGGCCGCACTTTTGGACCTTGGGCCACGCGCGGTTTTGATGAAAGGCGGGCACAGCGCGGGCGACATTTGTACGGACCTGCTGATCACGGATGAGAACGGCGCACGCCGCACCGATCGCTTTGAGGCCCCACGCGGTCCCACACGCAATACCCACGGCACCGGCTGTACCTATTCAGCCAGTATTGCCGCCTTTGTCGCCCGTGGCATGACACTGCCTGAGGCAACACAGGCTGCTCATACGTATCTACAAGGGGCAATTGGGGCTGCTGATACCCTACAAATTGGTTCAGGCCACGGCCCCGTGCACCATTTCCATCAAAGCTGGCAAGGCAAACAGTCATGAGCCAAGTCACCATCATCGGTGCCGGTGTTGCGGGTCTGACGATTGCGCGCGAGGTGCTGAACCGTGGCCTTAAGGTTACGTTGATTGACCGCCACGAAGGTATTGGGCCGCATCAATGCTCATGGTGGGCCGGCGGGATGCTTGCACCGTTTTGTGAGGGCGAAAGCGCAGAAGAACCAGTTGTACGACTTGGTTCCGGCGCCGCGGCATGGTGGCAAAAACACACTGGATTGGTAACGCAGGCAGGATCGCTTGTTGTTAGCCCTGCCCGTGACCGCGCCGATATGCGCCGCTTTGCACGGCGCACTACAGAGTTCCGCGAGATCGGCGCTGAGGAAATCGCCAAACTGGAGCCAGATTTGGCCGGACGGTTCAATAACGGGCTTTTGTTCGAAACCGAAGCCCATCTTGCGCCCCGCGAAGCGCTACAAAAACTGCGTGCGGGCCTGATTGAGGATGGCGCGACGTTTGAGATTGGTGAGGCAGACCCTGATCAGCTTACGGGCCTTGTGGTAGATACACGCGGCTTTGCCGCCAAATCCAACCTGCCCGATCTGCGCGGCGTCAAAGGCGAGATGCTTATCCTGAAATGTGATGACGTCAGCCTGTCACGGCCCGTGCGTCTGCTGCATCCGCGCATTCCGCTTTACGTGGTCCCGCGCGGCAGCGGTATTTTCATGCTCGGCGCCACAATGATCGAAAGCAGCGCCTCTGCGCACCCCACGGCCCGTGCAATACTGGAACTGTTGTCCGCCGCCTACGCGCTTAACCCCGCCTTTGGCGAGGCCGAAGTTTTGGAAATTGGCGTTGATAGCCGCCCCGCCTTTGCCGACAACCTGCCCCGCATTCGCAAGCAGGGAAACATCATCCGCGCCAATGGCCTTTACCGCCATGGCTTTCTGCTCTCGCCCGCTTTGGCGCGCATGGTGGCGGATGTGATTACAAAAGATGAACAACCGGAGTTTTACGATGTTGCTTAACGTAAACGGAGAGCCCACCCCGACCGACGCCACCACATTGGCCGACTTTTTGGTACAGCACGGCTTTGAAGGCGCGGTTGTGGCCACAGCTGTCAACGGCGCGTTTGTGGCCAAAACAGCGCGCGACAGCACAAAACTGGCGACGGGCGATCAGCTAGAAATACTTGCGCCAATGCAGGGGGGCTAAGCAATGCGGCAGTTTTACGGAACAGAGCTGGCCAACGGATTTATGCTTGGCACGGCACTTTACCCGTCCCCCGCCATTCTTGAGCAGGCCTTTCGCAAAAGTGGCGCGTCTGTTGCGACCGTCTCTCTGCGCCGCGAAAGCGGGCAAGCACGTGAGGGCCAGGACTTTTGGGGCATCATCCGCGAGCTTGGTGTGCACGTGCTGCCCAACACCGCCGGATGCCACACTGTCAAAGAAGCCGTGACCACCGCGCACATGGCGCGCGAAGTCTTTGGCACCAAGTGGATCAAGCTTGAGGTCATCGGCGATCAAGACACCCTACAGCCGGACGTGTTTGCCTTGGTCGAGGCTGCTCGCATTCTGGCCGAAGACGGGTTTGAGGTATTCCCCTACACCACGGATGATTTGGTGGTGGCCGATAAGCTGTTGCATGCGGGCTGCGAAGTTTTGATGCCTTGGGGCGCACCAATTGGCTCGGGACTTGGCCTCAACAACGTCTACGCGCTGCGTTCAATGCGGGCGCATTTTCCTGATGTGCCATTGGTGGTGGACGCGGGTCTTGGCCTTCCGTCCCAAGCCACAGCCGCCATCGAGTTGGGCTATGAT
>NZ_CBFHHE010000061.1:0-3219 GCF_965655635.1 Nereida sp. | reverse complement strand
GCACCATACACATGGCAATTAGTTCAAGGGTTAAGACAAGGACGTGCTTTATTTACGCAACCACCGATGCCGATCAAATGCGCAGGTGCACCACAAAAGGCAATGTATTTGTCTGGCGATGCATGGTTCCGCAATAACGCTCTCAAGAATATCGACATTCAGTTCATGAATGCAGGCGGCGCTTTATTCGGCGTCAAAGATTATGTTCCCGCACTGATGAAGTACATCGAAAAATACGACGCAACACTGAACTACTTCCATAACCTGGTGTCTGTTGACGGCTCTGCCAAAACTGCGACTTTCGAGGTACGCAAGCCAGATACCGATGTTCAGACGGTCACTGTTGATTTTGATATGATGCACGTCTGCCCACCTCAAACTGCACCAGACTTCATCCGCGTCTCGCCACTTGCAGATGCCGCCGGGTGGGTTGATGTGGATCAGGCAACATTACGGCACAAATCGTATGACAACATCTGGTCTTTGGGCGATGTAATGAATGCACCAAATGCCAAAACAGCGGCGGCCGCGCGCAAACAAGCCCCCACCGTAGCCGACAATATTATTGCGGATATTCGGGGCAGTTCGCCGGTTTCTGCCTATGACGGGTACGGCTCCTGTCCACTGACAGTCGAGCGCGGCAAGATTGTTCTGGCTGAGTTTGGTTACGGCGGCGTTTTAAAGCCAAGCTTTCCCTCTTTTATTCTCGACGGCACCAAACCGACCCGTGCTGCATGGTTTCTGAAGGAAAAGATGCTGCCGCCAATCTACTGGCAGGCCATGCTGAAAGGTAAGGAATGGATGGCAACACCAGAGAAGCTTGAAACACCGGCAGAATGATGCCTCTGTAGCACCCAGAGATATACCAAGGGAAGCCGCATCCTGATGTAGTTTCCCGTTATAGATTGAACAAAACAATGACCTATTTTGCACGTTATTTGCCGATCCTAGATTGGGGGAGGCGCTACGACCGTTCAGCTTTTTCAAATGATATGATTGCCGCAGTAGTCGTCACAATCATGCTGATCCCACAATCTCTGGCTTATGCGCTATTGGCTGGCCTACCTCCTGAGGCTGGAATCTATGCCTCAATCGCACCGATTGTTCTTTATGCGGTCTTTGGCACATCCAAAGCGCTAGCAATTGGACCTGTCGCTGTTGTGTCGTTGTTGACAGCATCTGCAATCGGGCAAGTAGCCGAAGCTGGCACCGCCGGATATGCTTTTGCAGCACTTACATTAGCTGGGCTCTCCGGAGCATTTCTTGTACTTTTGGGTGTTCTACGGCTTGGGTTTCTTGCGAACTTTCTCAGTCACCCAGTCATTGCTGGCTTTATCACTGCGTCTGGTATTTTGATCGCCACGAGCCAGCTCAAACACATCCTCGGTATTAGCGCTCACGGGCATACTCTACCTGAAATGCTGGGCTCGATCTTGGCTCATTTGGATCAGATAGATTTGGTAACTGTCATCATTGGTCTAAGCGCAACGGGTTTTCTATTCTGGGTCCGCAGCAGTTTAAAACCATTGTTAAAACGAGTTGGTATGAGCCCTCTAATGACCGATCTGTTGGCAAAAGCAGGACCTGTTGCTGCAGTGGCCTCAACAACGCTGGCAGTCTGGGCTTTTGATCTTCATGGGATGGGGGTTAAAATCGTTGGCGACGTGCCTCAAAGCCTGCCGCCGTTTACAGTTCCAGCGCTTTCTCCTGACTTGATTAAAGCTCTGCTCGTGCCGGCAATTCTGATATCCGTTATTGGCTTTGTAGAAAGTATTTCGGTCGCACAAACTTTAGCGGCCAAGAAGCGTCAAAGGATTGACCCGGATCAAGAACTAATTGGGCTGGGAGCCGCAAACCTTGGTGCCGCATTCACTGGAGGCTTTCCTGTCACAGGTGGTTTTTCACGTTCAGTTGTGAATTTCGACGCAGGGTCCGAAACACCCGCAGCGGGCATTTTTACTGCCATCGGTTTAGCTGTCGCGGCCTTGGCTTTGACGCCATTGGTCTATTATTTACCCAACGCGACTCTTGCCGCGACAATTATCGTCGCGGTCCTATCATTGGTAGATTTCTCGATCCTCAGAAAAACCTGGGGCTACGCGCGCCCGGATTTCACAGCTGTAGCGACGACCATAGCGTTGACATTGATCATGGGCGTGGAAGTTGGCGTAGCAAGCGGAGTAGGTATTTCCATACTTTTGCACCTCTACAAGACGTCTCGGCCTCATGTGGCCGAGGTTGGGCTTGTTCCTAGCACACAACATTTTCGAAATGTGAAAAGGCATGTAGTTGAGACCAACCCACATGTTTTGACACTGCGGGTAGATGAAAGCCTATATTTCGTAAATGCGCGTTTTCTTGAATATTTGGTTCAGTCCCGGGTAACGGCAGGGTGCGATATTAAGGATGTCGTATTGATGTTTTCAGCGGTCAATGAGGTAGATTTTTCTGCTTTAGAAAGCCTTGAAGCAATCAATCTGAGATTGATCGACATGGGAGTAGGGCTCCACCTTTCCGAGGTCAAAGGCCCGGTGATGGACCGGTTGAAAAAATCCCATCTAATCGGCGACATGAATGGTGAAGTGTTTCTTTCACAGTACGATGCGTGGGTGAGTTTGACGCGTTAAAACGACTAAAACACCTCAATCCGGCGTCACTTTGCTCGTGCAATGTCACCTGCAGCGGCGCATAGAAGAGGGGAGACGCCGTTGAAGGTGGCTCAAGCCCACTACAATAGCAATACTCATAATCATGATTATGTTAATTGAATTATATTCTTTCCAACTGCTTGCATAGCACTGGCAGCAATATCGACAGCTGTTAATCCAGCATCAGCATACATTGCAGCAGGACTTGCTTGATCAATAAACCGATCCGGTAGCGTCATTGTGCGCACGGCAAGTTTGCCATCAAGCAACCCAGAGTTTGCAAGATAATGCAGCACCATAGCACCAAAGCCACCCTCGCTGCCTTGCTCAATTGTGATTAGCGCACGGTGATTACTGGCCAGTTCTCTGATCAAGTCATGATCAAGTGGTTTAGCAAAGCGCGCATCTGCAACGGTACACGAAATGCCATGGGTTGCGAGTTCCTCTGCAGCTTTGGTGCAGTCAGACAAATGCGCACCAAAGGACAGAAGCGCCACGTCGCTGCCCTCTGACACCACACGGCCCTTACCAATCTCTAAGATCTTTGCATCTGGCATTGCTACGCCAACAC
>NZ_CBFHHE010000060.1:0-3861 GCF_965655635.1 Nereida sp. | reverse complement strand
GGACGATAACATAGCCGAAGAATACACCCCAACAGCTGCGCCTTCAGTGACATTGTCACTTAAGGAATAAGAAGCCAAACCACCGCTCATGTGGCGTTAATTACGCGCTATGCGCTATCGCGGCCAATCCGGGCTTGTTGGTGAAGGTAATGATACCGCGCGACTGCGAGATGAGCTCGCGTTTATGGAAATCATTCAGCACACGGGAAATGACTTCGCGCGCGGTGCCGAGTTCGCTGGCGAGCTCTTGATGGGTTTTGCGGATTTCCTTTAAGCCATCCCCAAGCATCAAAAGCCGTTCCGCTAAACGCACGTCGATCCTGCCGAAGGCAACATCATCGACAACACGCAACAGGTCGATAAGCCTACGTGAGTAGGCTGCAAACACAAAGTTTCGGAACGCATCTTCCTCTGCTGCAAGTCGGTCAAACGCTGGTTTGGGCAGGACGATTGCTGTTACATCCGTTTCGGCAATTCCTTCGGCGTTATATGCTTCTTCGGCCAATATGCAGGCTGTCGTGAGAACACAGCTATCGCCTGCTTCGACACGGTAAAGAACAATCTCGCGGCCACTATCAGAACTTTGAGACACGCGAATACGACCCTCATACAAAAAGAAAAGGCTCTCGGGCACGTTCATCGGTCCAAAGACCTGATCCCCACGTTTGATATGGATCACGCGGGCAGTAGCGGTCAGGCGTTTACGAACAGCGGCGGGTAGCGCAGCAGTTCCGGCAAAACGTTCGGTCCAATCAAAATGTGTCATTTAACGCTCCGTTTTGTTCGGATCATGATGCCATTTTTCAGGCTTGGAATACATCGCAATAATGCGCGAGAGTTTGCAGTAGCGACGGTGTGAGGCAGTTCAAAAGTGCGCAGCGTGGATTGTATGACTGAACGTGCATATTAAATGCGAAATAATGCCAGCTACGTGACATTGTCACGGATTTGCTGGCTGATAATTACGATAATGATTGCAGACATTAAACGGAGATAAACATGCCCCTACTTCTTGGAGACACAGTTCCAGATTTCACCGCAGAAACCACGAACGGCCCCCTATCGTTTCATGATTGGATCGGGGACGAATGGGCGTTCTTTTTCAGCCACCCCGCGGATTTCACGCCAGTTTGCACAACGGAAATGGGCCGGACAGCACAGTTGGCTGAAAATTTTGCCCAACGCGGCGTAAAGCCAATTGGCCTAAGCACTGATCATGTTTCAGAGCACCTTAAGTGGATTGAAGATGTGAATGATACCCAAAGTACAACGCTGCGTTTTCCTATTGTTGCGGACCCAGACTGCGAAGTTGCGAAGCTTTATGAGATGATTCACCCCGGTGAGTCGCAAACGGCTGCGGTCCGGTCTGTCTTCATCATCGACCCCAATAAAAAGCTGCGTCTGACAATGACGTACCCGATGAGCGTCGGTCGTAACTTCGATGAAATTCTGCGCGTGATCGATGCGTTGCAAACTGGCGATGCCAATGGTGTTGCGACACCAGCCGATTGGCGTCCGGGTGATCTTGCGATCATTCCGCCTTCCGTTTCAAATTCTGAAGCCACGGTGAAGTTCCCGCAAGGGTTTGATGAAATCCGCCCATATTTGCGCACTGTCGATGTCAGCGGCAAATAAAATGCTACGTCGAAAGGGCGCGTTTGATTGATGCAAGCGTTGCCCTTTCGCACTACCTACAAAACCAGGCTCTGTCTGGTTGCGCGCGACGTTATCTTGGTGCCAAAAGCTTCGTAAAATTGGGGTTTTAGGGTAGGGGCCGTGATGCTTTTGGAACGCAAGACCAACCTTAAACGCCCCAATCTGAGACCCGCTTGTTCAGCGATTTGCATTTCGCTTTTCCCGACACATTCACGCAATAAAAAACAGCGCCCTCCATCAAAGAGGACGCTGATTAAAATTCGTACAGTAGCTGGGTTGCCGTGCTTTAAAGCATACCTTCGCGTTGGGCCTTTTTACGTGCAAGCTTGCGCTGGCGGCTGATAGCCTCTTTTTGCTCGCGCGCTTTTCTCACTGATGGCTTCTCGAAATGTTGCTTGAGCTTCATTTCACGAAACACACCTTCGCGCTGCAATTTTTTCTTAAGCGCGCGTAGAGCTTGATCGACGTTGTTGTCGCGTACACTGACTTCCATTTGATCTCTGCCGTATTTGGAAAAATTAATTGACGCTCACATCGCAGTAAATCGAGGAGAAATCAAACGGAATCTACCCCAGATAACCAGACTCTCTTGTTTTTGGGCGATTGATGGCGCGTATCCGTGAGTATTGTGGAGCGCTACGCGTAAAAACCACCGCATACTTCTTTGCCAAAATTTATTCCTAATCGCGTGACGGCGTCAGCTAATCTGATTGCTTTGGTCGGGCATCAAGGGATTGGTAGGGCCGGAGTAAGTAGCCATGTGGTTCCGCGACGATGAATTGAGGTTCCCAACTTCCTGCTCTTCGCAGCGGTACCATTCGTCCTCTGGAGTTGAGGAGTAGTGCGTTACCTGCGACTTCTAAGGCGGCTAAAAGCGGAGTTATGTTTGGCACCTCAATCAGAACATTTAACCCCTGCCCAAACGGGTAAACTGATGGCAAATGCCCGCCATGGAAAGTACGGCCGAGCCCGATCTGATTAAGCATCAATTCCTCATTGCCAAGATTTAAGTAACAAAAACCCCGATCGGCCCTCTCGTACTTGCAAGTGAACCCAAGGACATCGCGGTAGAAGTTTTTCGAGGCGATCCAATCCGTCACAGCCAATTCGGGTACAAGCGAGTTTTCCACTAATTGTCCTCCATCCGTGGTTGCGATGCGGCAATTGAAGAATCAGTTAGCGCAACAGTGTTTGATGAAGTGGGCAACGTGCTTAAGCAGTTCATCCTCAGCGGAGAGCAGAGGAAAGGTGGGCACACACGTACTGTGTATCTCAACCAGCGGCTTCGTAAGGCGCTTGGACTCTTTGATGCTGAGCGTATTCTAGAACGCTGAGCGGGCAAGATTTATACACTTAAGTCACGTACTTGAATTCGGGATCAGAAGCGGCAATAATCACCACTCATCATAAACGCCCCCCCCAACTACTTACACAAGCAAATGAATGCGATAACATTAACTATGCCTAAACCGTTTTCAATGCTTCCCGATAAATCATTAATTGTTTCAGTAGACTCAGAACCAGCCGTTGCTGTATTTTCTCAAAATCTAACCATTATTGGTAGCGTTTTTACTACAGGCGCAATACATGTTGAGGGACAAATCGATGGCGATATCAACGCACAAACCGTTGTTTTAGGCGAGACAGGCAGAGTAAGAGGCAGCATCACGAGCGATTACGTCATAGTCAATGGCAGCGTGACTGGTGATGTAATTGGTGAAAACGTACAACTGCAAGCGTCAGCGTCGATCAATGGAACTGTTTTCTACCGTAAAGTAGGGATTAGAATAGGTGCGTCAGTTGCGAAATTACGCCGTATTTAGGCATAATTGTTTTCTGTAAGTGGCTTCTTAACTCGGACAGACTAACGTTGGTATTATTGTAATCTTGTAAATCCTTAGAGACACCTAGCGCCCTTTAGAAGACACGCACGCTCGTTCACCTGAAGAGAGGTAGATTGAGCCTGAGGCGTCAACCCGATCCGTGATTTTGCGTAGTTACTCCCTTAAGTAAATTAGAAGCTTTGCAAAATAGCCTTTATTAGTTATGGCTGCATTTCACTTCCAATTTAAACTAGGGAGTCTGACTTTGCCTACCTAAAGCGCTAAGCTGGGGATGGCTTCTATCGAAGCATAGTCCCCGACAATTACAGCCGCTATATCGTCGTTTGGAAGCTCTGCACAAACAAGTCGGCTAAGGATGTCG
>NZ_CBFHHE010000059.1:0-4774 GCF_965655635.1 Nereida sp. | reverse complement strand
CCTTTTTGAACAACAGGCGTCGTACCGATTGCAAGATCAGGCTTGATCGCTTCCATTGCGGCGCAATCATCTTCAAGGCTCGCGCGGAATTTGACAGTCGCACCTTTGGCCGCAAGCCATTCAGCATCAGCCTTGTTCCAAGCAGTTTTTGGACAAGCCGTGCCAACATAGGGCACTTCAGCGCCACTCTCAATGAGCAAACGCGCGGCCAACAACTCGGAACCCTCATAGCCCGAAACGTTGATAACTCCTTTGATCTGCTTTTCAGACAGTGCTGCTTTGATCGCTGGCAAAAACGCATTCTGGGAAGCTGCGACCTGATCTTTTGACAGACCAAACGCATCACCAATACCTGCAAGCCAATCAGCAGTACCATCAAGACCAACGGGCGCAGAGCCCACGACCGGACGGCCAGCCGCCTCAAATTCACGTACAGCTGACGTATAAAACGGGTGGATCGCAGCAACTGCGCCACAATCAAGGGCTGCGTAAAGCTCGCGCCATTCACGACATGGCACCACCGGACCAACCGCCAGACCCATCGGTGCTAGCATCGCACCAATCATCATTGGATCCGCAGGAAACATTTCACCCAACAAGCTAACGGTTGGGCGGTCATTCTTGCCACCCTTCGGCGCAGGCACAGGACCCGCAGCAACTTCTTGGCGTGCGTAATTAAGCATCGCACCCGCCAAAACATCTTTTGCTTCTGCGTGGGTGGGAATACCGAAACCAGGCACATCAATACCGATGATACGCACACCGTTGATCTCGTCTGGTAACAACCGCAGAGGCACGCCAGATGCAGTTGGCACACATAGGTTTGTTACAACAATCGCATCATACTGATCCGGATCTGCCAATTCATGAACACTCTCGCGAATGTCCTCGAACAGCTTACCAGTAACCAAAGTCTCAGAACTAAACGGCACATATCCAACAGAGCGACGGGCGCCGTAAAAGTGGCTCACAAAGGTCAGACCGTACACACAACACGCAGAACCTGACAGAACGGTCGCTGTGCGGCGCATACGCAAACCAACACGCATTGATCCAAATGCAGGGCACATCGATTGCGGTTTATCATGCGGTCCAACAGGGTAATCGGCCGCAAACTTTTCAAGCAACTCAGAGTTACCCGCAGCTTTCGCAGCCTCAGCCATTGTGCTGCCTGAATGACACCCAAGCGCATCACCTACGGGCGGCACATCAGCACCAGCGGAACGTCCCTCGCCCACTGTCACCTCAGCTTGCGCTGCTGCGTCATATGTGACCTCACCGCTCATTGAGCGCTGTCCATATTTTGGCGACGATCAAACATCGTCATAAACCACTTCAAGACTGACTTTCGTGCCAGCGTGCTTGCCGCGCATGTCTTCATCAGTTGCGGGCTCAAGCACCACATCGCCGCCGGTTTCAGAGGCGTCAAACAGACCCAACAACCCATCTTGGTCAAGCGGCGCTGGACGTACAGGTGGCGCGATCGCAACTGCGTCACCAAGACCTGCAAACAAATCACCCCATTGGGATTTCGACGTGCCAACAATTTGGTAGTTTGCCGATTTCTTACGCAGATCATCATCTTGCGGAATGGCCGCAAGCACAGGGATATCTACGGCCTCTGCAAATGCTGCTGCTTCACCTGTGCCATCATCTTTGTTGATAACAAGACCCGCGACACCGACGTTGCCACCAAGCTTGCGGAAGTATTCAACCGCAGAGCAAACGTTGTTCGCCACATAAAGTGACTGCAAATCGTTTGACGCAACAAGGATAACTTTCTGAGCCATGTCGCGGGCAATCGGCAAACCGAAGCCACCGCAAACAACGTCGCCCAAGAAATCCAACAAGACATAGTCAAAGTCCCAGTCGTGAAAGCCGAGCTTTTCCAACAACTCAAATCCGTGGATAATCCCGCGACCACCACAGCCACGGCCAACTTCAGGGCCGCCAAGTTCCATCGCAAAAACGCCGCCACGCTTAAAGCAAACGTCGCCGATTTTTACTTCTTCGCCCGCTAGCTTTTTCTTTGTGGAAGTCTCGATAATCGTAGGGCATGCCTTGCCGCCAAAAAGTAGAGACGTCGTATCAGACTTTGGATCGCAGCCAATCAACAGAACCCGCTTACCTTGCTCGGCCATCATGTGGCTCAGGTTAGCAAGTGTGAAGGATTTACCGATGCCGCCTTTACCGTAGATCGCAATGATCTGCGTTTTGCTTGTAGGCTCTTCAGCAATAATATCCGCCAGATCCTCGTGTGCTTCGTCACGCAAACGCTGGTCGAAATCTTTTAGGTTCGGCACTTCGTCTTTCATGCTGCTGCACTCCAGTTGAGGATCATTTTCAAACAAGAAGGATCCGTGAAAGCTTGTTCATACGCATCAGTCGCCTCTGCGGCCGTGCGCTCGTGGGTAATCAGTCCGTCCAAAGACAGCGCGCCACTTTCAACAAGTGCACGCGTGGCCATCAGGTCATCTGCGCTCCATTCTGCTGCGATTCGCAAACGCGCTTCCTTCATGAAAGCAGGCGGAAATGCGAAAGAGAGCGGGTCTTGGTAAAATCCAGCGAGCACAATCTCGCCGCCGCGGGAAATACGACCGATCAAATCATTGATCAGATCAGCCCGACCTGAGGCGTCATAAATGGCGCGGTAATCTTTGCGGGTGTCGGCATCTGGATGCATAACCTGATAGCCTTGGGCACCCGCCATACGACCGGGATCAATTTCCCAAACAGTTGGCGCTGGACCACCTGCAGCTACCGTAAGGCGCGCAAGAAGTCGGCCCAAAGTGCCGTGACCAACAATCAAATCAGGCAATGCTTTATCAACACCTGCCATCGCGTGACGCGCTGTTGCCGCCAACGCTAGCAAAGCCCCCTGCGCACCAAAGCCGCGATCAATACGGGTTACGCGTGAGGCATCACTGACAAGAATTTCAGCAGAGCCACCAAACAGACCAAATGCATCCTCATAACAGTTAGCACCGGGAACAAAGACGTGATCACCAACACTATAGAAAGAGTTAGAGCCTGCTTCGACAACTTCGCCGGCAGCCTCATATCCAGGGACAAGAGGGTATCCCATACCGGGGAATGGGGGCATGGCACCGGACCAGAACAGCTTCTCGGTGCCCGTGGAAATGCCCGAGTGAGCAACCTGCACCACAACGTCATTCGCTGCCGGCGCCTTAAGCGCGACTTTGGCAAGCCCCAGGTCCTTTGGACCTTTCAATATGACTGCGGATGCTTCCACGTTTCCTCCCTCATCTACGTATTTGCATGTGTGAAGAAAGACTCAGCACAGCGTTACGCTTATTGTGTCATTCTAAACTGACACACCAATGTGTCAATTAATTTAGACAGTTTTCTGAAATTCTCTTGTCACCGAGGTCTGACAGCCTCGACAACGCTGGTCACAAAAGACCGCGGCGCGCGCGGAATACGAACACTCTCAAAGCCAGCATCAGTGCAAAGTTGAGCGATTTCCTCAGCAGATCGCGCGCGGCCCGTCTGCATGGCCATGCAGTAAAACGCAAAATATGCATTTCCTGGACAATGCGGGACCACGCC
This sequence comes from Nereida sp., assembly GCF_965655635.1. NCBI lineage: Bacteria > Pseudomonadati > Pseudomonadota > Alphaproteobacteria > Rhodobacterales > Roseobacteraceae > Nereida > Nereida sp. The sequence goes on along the minus strand of NZ_CBFHHE010000059.1, from coordinate 1,204 downwards.
ACCCGTCATAGGCTCTGAGATGATAAGCCGCCCACCAGCGGGCAAGGCAGTGTAAACTTTGGCCAACAAATCCCGAACCGTCTCATCACTATGATCATAAAGAACTCGGATCAAAGAAATTGCATCGGCACCTGCGGGCAGCGAGTCGGTCTTGAAACTACCCGATGTCAACTCAACGCCTTCCCCCAAACGCGCACGCGCCCGAGGGGCCACATCGGGCAAATCAAACAGGCGCAAAGACAGCTTAGGGGCAGCCTTTTGCACAGCGGACAAAAAGGCCCCAGATCCACCGCCCACATCCATCAAGCGCGTGACCCCACCAAGTTTAACCATGCGCAGCGTATCTTCGGCGACCAACCCCTGACTATCAGCCATGAGGTCGGAATACGTTTTGGCCTGCTCTGCTGGCATTTCACCACCAAACACGTAAGGCCAGAAATTTGCCAATTCCGTCTCTGTTTCACCGCGAAGCAAAGCAACGGGGTCTGTCAGGTCTCTGTAAAACACATCATGATGGCGGATCATCGCCTCAAGGCCTGGCACCCCAATAAGAGCCGCGCCACGACGAGCCAGCTCATACGCACCCTTACGCTTGTTCACTAGCTTTAGAGCCTGCGCTGCCTGTAACAGCGCTTCCATTTTACGTTCTTCAATACCGTGCATTGCCCCCAACGCGCGCGATGATCGGGGCGCTGCCTTTAGGACTTGAGGAATATCGAGTTTTACTAAGGCATACAGAACCTGACTGTAGACAAACCCTGATACCAGATCGAAAAGCGCCTCACCCTCACGGCGCGCCACAGCGCGCGTAAAAGGAAAACGCGCAGCCCACTTTTGAAAACCACGGCTCGCAATGAGGCGGGTGGTCCAACGTGTCTTCAATACAGCTTCAGTCATTTATTCGCCAGGGACCGGCGCAACGGGCGTAAGTTTCTGCGCTGTCATCTGCACCATCTTGGCAAGTGACGCTTCACCAGGGCACGACGGGATCGACGCAATCGCGCCGCCCAAAATATCCTTGAGGCGGGTCACAGCACCTTGCACCCCAAGCTCTGTGACCGCATTGGGCCGTGCGTTCAATTCATCCTGGCCAGCGGGCTTACCAAGCGTTTCTGCATCATAAAGCGCGTCACGCAAATCGTCAGCGACCTGAAACGCCTCACCAATCCGTGCGCCCAATTCAAACCATGGCTCCGCCTCTTGG
>NZ_CBFHHE010000058.1:0-5198 GCF_965655635.1 Nereida sp. | reverse complement strand
GAAGTGCAACATCGTGCACGATCTGGTCGTAACCGCGCTGCAAAAAGCTTGAATAGATCGCACAGAACGGACGCAAACCCGTGGCTGCCAAACCGGCCGCAAATGTGACCGCGTGCTGTTCAGCGATGCCGACATCAAACACCCGCGTCGGAAAGCGGTTCTGCATCAAATCAAGCCCAGTCCCAGAAGGCATCGCCGCTGTAACAGACACAATTTTGGGATCACTTGCCGCAAGTTCTGTCAAAGTCTCGCCGAACACCTTGGTATAGCTTGGTGCATTAGGTTTGGACTTTTGCTGCTCACCGGTTGTTACGTTAAATTTTGAAACGCCATGATAGCAATCATTAGACGCCTCCGCCGGTGCGTATCCTTTGCCCTTTACTGTGCACGCGTGGATCAGAACAGGCCCATCCGATTGCGCCTTTGCACGACGTAAAACTGCCAAAAGCTGAGGCATGTCATGACCATTAACAGGCCCGATATATGTAAAGCCCAATTGCTCAAACAGGGAACTCCCACCCCCTTGGCCAGTTACTAATTCACGCGCACGGCGCGCACCGTCTCGCATGGGCTGGGGTAGCGACGCTTCAAATGCTTCGCCCATATCTTTGAACAGCTCAAAGGGCGTTCCGTTGAGTTGATTGAGATATGCGGACATCGCCCCTACCGGCGGCGCAATGCTCATGTCATTATCGTTGAGGATCACAAACATCCGGCGCTTTTCATGCCCTGCATTGTTCATAGCTTCATACGCCATGCCAGCACTGATAGAGCCATCTCCAATCACCGCAATTGCATCCCCCGTTGGCATGCCAAGGTCACGACCTGTGGCAAAGCCTAACGCCGCTGAAATTGATGTAGAGCTATGCGCGGCACCAAACGGATCATACTCGGATTCCGCGCGTTTGGTGAAGCCAGATAGCCCACCTTCTTGACGAAGCGTACGGATACGATCCCTACGTGCTGTGAGAATTTTATGGGGATAGCACTGATGCCCTACGTCCCAGACAAGTTTGTCGTACGGGGCGTTGAAAACCGCATGAAGCGCTACGGTCAGCTCGACCACACCAAGAGAGCTGCCCAAATGGCCGCCCGTCTCAGACACGGCTGAAATGACCTCGGCGCGGACTTCATCTGCTACGTGTCGCAAAGCATCATCGGTCAGCCCCTTTAAATCAGCGGGCGTAGTGATGCGGTCAAGATGCGGGGTCAACGGACGGTCAGTCATGGCGGATCCTCCCAGATCAGAAATAAAAAAGCGCCGCACCGGTTACCCGATGCGACGCCAGTTTCCTGTAGCCAACAGGAAGGGAACCGGGGTGTGGAGACCCCGATACCAGATCCACCGGGAAGGAAGGATCTGATGGCTTGTGATCAGGGCGCGCGCATAACAGCAGCGCCCTGATCAATCTCGTTTCCCGCAAGGCGGCGGCGACCCACCTTGAGAAAGTTCACCCAGATGCCGATTAGACGAAAGTCCGGTCGTCGATCAGCTGCTCGTAATGCGAGAAGCTATCTGGAGTTGGGTCTAGCGCTTCTTTACTATCCTCGGGCAAGAACGAGCCAAGGAACGCAAGCACATAGACAAACACGATAGGCCCACCGATGACTGCCGCGGCAATAACTGCGCCGGACAACATCTGACCGAAGATTTCAGACTGCATACGCGCCTTTGAGAAATCTCCACCAAATGGGTGTTTTGGATCTGACATGTTCATATCCTCCTAAAAATCTGCAGGTGCGTAATAGTGCAGCTGCGCCCATGCATACCAATCATCCACAACCGTACCGGAAAGAAGAATACCGATACCGCCAGTGATGCAGGTGAGCACCGCAAACCACCACGCCCAACGGTGGATACCTTCCATCGTCGCGTTGAAGCCCATGGTCCAGCGCCAGAAGAGGCCCGCACGTTCAGATGCAGTCCCGCGATCAGCGATCTGTTCCAATTCGCGATCACCACCGTAGCGAGTCACAGCAAGAATGGTCGCGCCGTGCATCGCAAAGAGCAGGGTAGAGCCATAAAGGAACACGATCGAAAGTGCGTGGAACGGGTTATAGAACAGGTTGCCGTGCGTCACTGAGAAGTTCAGCGTCCAATCCAGGTGGCTAAAGATGCCGTAAGGCACAGCCTCAGACCAGCTTCCCATCAACACAGGACGGATCAGACCCAACACAAGGAACAACCAAATAGCTGCACCAAAGGCCCAGAAGACGTGTTTGCCCATCTTGTGTTGCTGCGCCAGAACATATGAGCGTGCCCACCATGTCATGACAGAGACCAGCAAAAAGAAACTGGCGATGATCCACATGCCGCCTTCGGCCAATGGCGCGAAAGACAAACCGTACTCAGGTGCAGGCGGCTCAAGCGAGAAGTAGAACAAATCACGCATGAACACGGCTGGGTTGTAGCCTGCTTGAGCCCAAAAGCTAAAGCCAACCATCAAGAACCAGATCGCGCCAGTTGCCATAGAGATCACACCGAGCGGACCCAAATAGATCGGACCAAGCTGTGCGTTACCAAACCAACCTGCGAGCGTGGAAAACCCTACGGATTTTGTGCGCTCTTCTTGCATGTTGTTTTCGTTGTCCATGCCCCATTCAGGTGGGCCTTGAACCTGCACTTGAGTGAAAATGTTTTGATACTCAGCCATTTACGCCTCCCTCAATGTCGGCCCAGAAGGGCAGTTCAACGTACCAGTACCACCACTCAGACCACGCATCGAACCAGATGGTGCCAGAGATAACGATACAAACCGCGGACCAGAAACCAGCATTCAGTGCCAGCAAAAGCCCCAAACGGTGGATGCCTAGCGGCCCAATCGAATAGCCAATGAAATCGCGGAAGAACGTATCTTCGTGATCAGGTGACAACATTTGCTCACCCTTTTCAGGGTTGGCTGCTGACAAGATCAACGAACCGTGCAGCGCAAGCGCAAGCGTGGTTGTGAAGAAGAACGTAATCGCAATCATATGCGCCGGGTTATAATGGAAGTTGCCGTACGCGTAGCCGACGTTGTTAACCCAATCGAGGTGGCTGAAAATCCCATAAGGGAAGCCGTGACCCCAAGCGCCCATAAGAACAGGACGGATTACAACAAGCGTTACATACGCCAAGATCGCCATACCAAACGCAACAGGGACGTGATAGCCCATGCCCAGTTTGCGACAGATCTCTACCTCACGCATTGCCCAACTGACAAACGCGCCAATCGCACAGATCGTGATGATCTGCCAAAGGCCGCCTTCTGCCAGCGGTGCCATACCAAGGCCCACTTCTAGTTCAGGAGGCTCAATCGAAATGAGCCATGGGTTCCAAGTGTCACCCAGTGATGCGCCGTAAAAGATAAGGACTGTGCCGAGCAGCGCGAAAAACGCTCCGGTGACCCCGAAGAAGCCCACATAAAATGGACCAAACCAGAAGTCGAAGAGATCGCCGCCGATCAATGTCCCTCCGCGGACGCGGTATTTTTTCTCGAAGCTGAGCAATGCCATCTTCTATCTCCGCATTAAGCGGCAGGGTGGCAGGCGCCACACGAGCCGTCTTTGTTAAACTTAGTTGGTGTATGCGGTGGGCGGGGTTCAGGCCCGCCCACAGCGTTTGCTTAGGTCGGTGCGATTAGCCCAGGCCATTCTTCGCAGCAGCGATTTCAAACCAGTTGAAACCGTCGGTGCTCAGAAGAACCATGTGGATCATTGCTGCCAACAAGAACAGGAAAACGCCTTGTGCAACAAACACGCGACGCGGATCAAAGATCATCCAAATTTTGTAGAACTTAGCCATCTATCAATCGCTCCTTAGAACCATGGAAACTGAATGAACGTGGCAATGTGCGCGACAACTGCAACTGCAACAAACAGCCAAAGGCCGCTCATGTACACCGAGTGAAGCTCTTGAGCCTGCTCATCCGTGAGCCCAGTAAAGGACAGGTCAGCCATAGGATATTCCTCCATAACTGATGCCGCGCATCCCCCGCGGCAGGGTTACGACAGGGGCTCATCCCCTGCCACAATCCGTCACCCCGGGGGCGGGATAACGAACCTCGTGAAGAACCCTTCCACAGTCCTTCCCCCAACGACCCGGCGAATGCCGTTGAGAAAACTTGGTATGGCAAACAAGCTGGCTGGCCTGCGTGCCGGACCCGACCCTCAGGCCGAGAAAATCATAGGCGTCATGATACGGGCCTGTGACCACGCGCGGGCAAATGGGCCTTTGCGCTGAAAACTTTTTGACTTGAGGCTGGCAAGAGCCCAACTCAGACATGCCAACGGCAATGTCGCCAGCAAGATGACGGCGAAATAAACGGCGAACTCGGTCTGGTTAGACTTTGTTTTTGCCGCGCGCGGTGGGTTTGATGTCATGTCCGTCATGCAGACTCTCCTTGTTGTGCTTGGCGCTGCTGTGGCGCCAAAGCTTCAACCGTCGCTGTGCTAACGGTGTCGTGTCCCGCATCGAGCGCTGATTTTTCAGCTGCATCACGCAGTGTTTTGGCCGCTGAAATGCGGGTCAAAATGGGGTGTGTCGCAACGATCCGGTCAAGAGCGGCCTGAGCTTCAGGCTCCCACGGGAGATCGCGGCGTAAAGAAGTTGGTGTCGCCTCTGCTGCGTCCATCTCCGTACCAAGCGGCAAAATATGGAACAGCGCATCAAACAACCCGTTGCAGACTTCTTGCAAAAGATATGTAGCGCCCGCGTAGCCCATAAAGGGTGTGCCCGTCGCACGGCGAATGGCAGCACCTGGAAAGCTGGCTGGTATGAATGATGGCGCGGGACCGTGCCCTGATTTCAGCTCGGCAAGATACATCTTCTCGTTGATGCTGCCCAGAACAATCAGGGGCCGCTTCTGGCCCATCATCGCACGAACTTCGTCGTTGTTGGTTTTCTTACCAGCAGTCCGCGCAACAGCAAAAGCGCATGGCAAGCCAAGATCGCTTTCAAGGAAATGACGAATACCGCGGGCATAGGTTTCATTTGCCACAATCGCAAAGCTGGCTGTCGCAAAGAAATCTTGCGTCACAGAACGCCACAAATCCCAAACAGGTTTGATCGTTGAATGTTTTTCACGCTCAATGAACGGCTCTGGATTAAGGTCCAGAAGCTCACCCAAAGACCGCAGAAATTTGGTTGTGCTGTCGATGCCAACTGGTGCCTGCAGATAGGGCTTACCCAAGACTTCGCACAAGCCGCGGCCAAACTC
>NZ_CBFHHE010000057.1:0-5314 GCF_965655635.1 Nereida sp. | reverse complement strand
CCAAAAACATGCTACTTTTCACCCAGACAAACGCTCCACAAAGAATTTGTCAGTTCAAACTAACCGCGTGCTTTCTGAGTGCGCGGTTTTTCTATGAGCAGAGGCGCTCAGATGCGTATTCACGGAATGTGGAAGGCAGGGCGTTGAGGAGCTGGTCCTCTACTGTCGCTGAGAGCAGATTTAAGCTCCCACACGTCCGCATCAGGCTATCGCGGCACGTATGATAGCTGACGCCTCGCCAAGGGCCCGCAAGGGAGGCCTCTTTCTTCTGGATAATCCACTGGGACACATCGCGGCACGTGATCACGCGCCAGCGGGGGCTGAGTTTGAGGATGACATCGTCGTAGCAGTCTGCGCTCTGCATGCGTGAGCTGGGCAGTGGTGAAGTACTCCCGTCATTTAGCGACAGGGTGGGGGATGCGCTGATCTTTGCCATGATCATCCCTCCGTCTGCTTGTAAACATAAGCTGAGTTTAGTTTCTCTTAAGCGAACGCCATCAACTCATCCACCTCGTAGATAGTGGCTTGGTTGGGGCGCCGAACGGTGAGAGGCCAGCGTTCGATTGTTCGTGGGCTTATCGGGAAGAAGTGGTGAGTAATGATTGTAGCTGCGGTCGCCTTATCGGCGTAATGCGGCAGTGGGCTGCCTGGTCTCCAATGAATATGCTTGCAGCGGCATTTTTTAGCTAGCCCAGTATGGTTAGCTTCTTCGTTTGAAGCCAGGTTATTAACTGGCTGGTTGAAGTTGGACTCTGTGTCGTCAATGTTAGTGATTGATGCACCCCTTTTTAGGCCTTTAAAACGGCTCAAGTGAGATGCAGCTGTTCGAGCTGCTCGACCTATGCTCTTTGAGTTGCCGAACGCCTTAACATTGCCGGGGCCGAGGAGACCCAAAGGCTTTGATTTTATCTATATATTGTGATGGCAGAGATAAAATCCCCTGCATCGTGCGCAGTCTGTCGCTTTGTGTCAAGCTCCAGGGCGCAATTTTGATTACGCCCTTCCAACTCACGCCTCCAACAGCTTTCCCCACTTGGCCATGACATCGCGGCGCTTCTCGAGGTTCTGGGATTTCTGGTAATGGCGCATGACGCCACCGCGCGTGGCACTCTGCTTGTGGTTCAACAGGCTATCAATCAGGCTCTCGGATACATCTGTGTGCTCAGCCATCAAAGTGGAGAAGGTCCTGCGTAAATCATGCAGGATGAAGTTCTCCACCCCTGATGCCTTGCGGGCGCATTTGTTAAAGTAGCTCCAAGAAGACATCTGAGCGTTGTCAACTGAGGACAGAGGAAACATCAACTCACTCTGTACCTGCTCAGTCGCCCAGATGACCCGCGTTGCAATTGAGCTTAGTGGCATAACAAAGTGCTCGGAGTTCTTTGTGTCTTCTGCCGATAGGCGCACCTCGCTGCGATCACGGTCTACTTGATCCCAAGTCAAATTAGCGGCCTCACCCGCGCTTAGAGGGCAGGTGATCATAAAGCGCAGGTAACGCTGATAGGTCGGCTTCAGACCTTCGGCGTTCCAGAGTGCCAAAAGCTGTGCAGGGGTGAAGTAATTCTCCCTCGGAGGGGGAGGCTTGGGCTTACGGCGCTTAGAGACTGAGGCGACAGGATTTGCAGTAATGACTTCTTCGTCGAGCAGGAAGTCTAGAAAGCGTGACATGGCCCCCAGCCTGTGCCGCCCAGTGGCGGGATGCTCCTGATGCATGTCTGCCAGCTCACGGATGTGTCTTGGCGTGATCTCTTCTGGATACGCCTCAACCATCGAAAGCTCGTGTAGCGCAAACTCAACATTGCGCAGCTCGTCACGATGATACTTCGTGGCACCTGATTGCATCTGCTCGGTCCGATACAGCTCGAGCCACTGCGCACAGGTCCGCCTGCGGGCTTCCTCTCTCCTGCGCTCCCGATCTTGCGCTCTGGACACGAGGGCAGGGTCGTTACCCGCTCTAACCTGAGACTTGATGGTCTCAGCCGCAAGGCGCGCCTCAGCTGGTGACATTGATACTGGACACCCAGCTTCATTGTGCGCTGTGGATGGCGCTTACCGCCATCGAGATAGCCGCGTTTGCGGTAGGAGTAGGTCCAGCTGCAGCTCTTGCTGTTAATCACGAGCTTCAGCCCACCGCAGGTCTCATCTGACAACGTAAGCCGATCACCAATCAGGCGCTGCTCCTTGACGTATTTGTCGATGGAGCGCTGGTCGATCTTACATGTGAAGTTCTTGCTGGGCCTTTGCCGTAATCCACTCAGTGAGACAAAGCAGTTGAGGTAAGCGAAAGTTAGCGAGAAATTTTGGAGCGCAGATTGAGTGATATAGTAATGAAACGACCAAACGGCGAAAAAGTGAAAGTTCTTGAAACCTAAAACATAGAGCAGTTGACTTTCATCAGTAGGTGAGGGTTCGAGTCCTTCAGGGATCGCCAGTGTTTTTTTCCCCACCTCTTGCACCCCGCGCAGTAAGTGTCTTTGTTAGCCGTATAAGCTTGCACCTTACTCAAGGACGCTGATCCATGACAAAATATATTGATCTCAATTCTGATCTTGGTGAGGGGTATGGCCCTTGGCAGATGGGCGATGATGCGCGGATATTGGGGTTGGTGAGCAGCGCGAATGTGGCCTGTGGCGGGCACGCAAGTGATCCCGACACGATGCACGCCACACTTGGTGAAGCGGCGTCAAACGGGGTTTGTGTCGGTGCGCATCCTGGGTATGCGGACCCACTTGGCTTTGGGCGCCGCGTTATTCCGATGGCGGCTGCGCAGATCACTCATATGGTTGCAGCACAAATTGGGGCGTTGAGCGGGGTCGCGCAATTGACCTCGGCGCGTGTCGCATACGTTAAGCCGCACGGTGCTCTTGCCAATTTGGCTGCGCGGGATGCCGAGGTTTCGAATGCCATTCTTGATGGGGTTGGCGCACTTCCTGTTTTGGCGATTTCCGGTACTGTGATGGAACAGCAAGCCAAGGCGCGGGGCCATCAAGTTTACTCGGAAATATTTGCCGACCGCGCGTATCAGGCCAACGGCGAGTTGGTGCCGCGCAGCGAAGAAGGTGCGGTGATCCATGATCCTGCGTTCGCCGCTGACCGATTGATTACATTCTTGGAAAGCGGTGAAATGCCGGTGCTCGGTGGGGGGGAAATTGCCCTTGAGGCGCACTCAATTTGCGTTCACGGAGACACGCCAGCAGCCGTTGAGATGGCCTCGCAAATACGCAAGCGTTTGACGGTGCAGGGCGTCGAAATTCGCCCGTTTATCCAAGGCTAAGTAATGATGAAAGCAACGCCAGTTGGTGAAGGGGCCGTGCTCTTTCAGCTTGGGGAGGTCGCAGACGAGCGGACCCATGCAGCGATTTGTGCTTTGGATGAGGCAATCGCTGCAGCGGACATTAACGGCGTGATCGAGGTCGTGCCCGCATTGATAAATTTGTTGGTAGCATTTGACCCTATGCAAACGGATCACGGCGCGGTAGCGGCGGCTGTTCAGGCGTTAAAGCCAGATGTTGCCGCCAGCAGAACGCCTCAGGTTCACCGTGTGCCTGTGTGTTATGATCCGGAATTGTGCCCTGATTTGCTGGAAGTGGCCAGACTGACAAACCAGAGTGTTGAGGCAGTTATCGCAGCACATTTGGGTTCTGAAATGCGGGTTGAGATGTATGGGTTTTCACCAGGCTATGCCTATTTACGCGGTCTGCCGCAAAGCATTCACCTGCCGCGCAAACCTGCAGCTGTGCGCGATATTCCAAAAGGCAGTATTATTATTTCTGGTGCGCAGTCTTTGATTACGACACTGACAATGCCAACGGGATGGTGGGTTATTGGGCGTTCTGGGTTCGATGTGATCGAGAGTGATGCGCCCGATCCGTTTGTGTTCAAGGTCGGGGACCGTGTGGTCTATGAGCGGACCAGCCGTGCGGAGCTGGGTGTGTAGTGGCGGTGGCTGTTCTAAAAGTGGTCGCGGCTGGCCCATTGATCACGGTCCAAGACGCAGGTCGCTTTGGCCACATGCGCCACGGGGTTCCCGCATCTGGGCCTATGGACCGGTTGGCGTTTGCTGCGGGGCAGGTAATGATTGCAAATCGTGCCGATGCTGGGGCGATTGAAGTGTCGTTGGGCGGGCTCGTGCTTGAATGTGTTGAGGGCGAGGTCAGCTATGCCCAAGCAGGTGGTGGTTTTGCAGGCGGCTGGTACGTGGCAACGTTGCGTGCAGGTGATCGGCTGCGTGTTCAGGCGGGCGCGTGGGGGAGTTGGTGTTATCTAGCTTTTGCAGGTGATCTGGCGCGACCCAAGTGGTTGGACAGTTTTGCGACCCACGCGATTTCAGGGCTTGGTGGCGGTGCTGTTCGCACGGGCGATGTACTTCGCATTGAAAACGCACAGGTGCGTAGCGCCCGTGAAGCCAGCTATGACGCGCCTCCACAGCCTGATCAAACTACGCCTGTTTTGGTGACCGCCAGCCCACAGGAGCGTCATTTTGCGGATGACGCGGCGGACGTGTTTTTGGACAATACATACAAACTGACGGATGCGTTTGACCGTATGGGTGTTCGCCTGGATGGGCCCCCGATTGCGTTGAATGAGGCGCTGGGCATCCCGTCCGAGCCGATCGTGCGTGGCTCTGTCCAAGTGGCGGGCGACGGTGTGCCGACTGTTTTGTTGGCGGATCATCAAACAACGGGCGGCTATCCCAAGATTGCGACTGTTTTGTCGTGCGAGACTGATCGGGTTGCCCAAATGCGGTCCGGTGCACAGGTTTCGTTTCAAACGGTTACGCCAGAGGAGGCAGTTGCTCATGCCAGAGCCGTAGCAGAAGCACGTGTGTCGTTTTTGGACGCTTGCGCAGCACCACGGGCCAGTTTGGATGAGAAGCTAATGCAAATGAATTTGATCACTGGCGCTGTGGCCGGATCAGAAGATTAGTCGCGCCATTAAGCGCGTTTTGAGCCGAGCAATTTGCGCGCGAGTGAAAAATTTCAAATTTATGGTGAATCTTTGGGATTTTAGCGATGAGCATGTCGCTAATGCGCCCCTGATTGACCTTTGAATTAAAGTTGAAATGCAATTCATAGGTCTGAATGTGTAGTAAACAGGCAAATCACTGTCGGTTTTGACGGTGCAGATGCACAAAAGCGACATTTTTGGCGGTTTTTGACCGAATCCCCCTTGTGGCTCGGGTCCCATTGTTAAAAGCTAAGGGCAACAGCACGCGTGAAGGGAAGCCTCATCTAAAACGAACGTGCTGAAGTTCAAACGGGAGACTGAAATGAAAAAGACATTACTTGGCGTTGTTGCCGCGACTTCGATGGGC
>NZ_CBFHHE010000056.1:0-7425 GCF_965655635.1 Nereida sp. | reverse complement strand
TTTCACGTGAAGGGTCGGTTGGCTAGCCTGCACTTTACTCTGAATTAACTTGGTGGATATCGATCTACTAAACACATGAATACAAAGGCTTACGGTTAACAGATAAAAGTAAAAAAAGTTGAGTTTGCTTTAACTGAACCGGATCAGCCGCATTCGAAGGACACTACCGATGCTAGAGATCAAGAACCTGCACGTAAAATTGGAAGACGAAGACAAGCAAATCCTCAAAGGCGTTGATTTGTCTTTGGAAGCGGGCAAGGTGCACGCGATTATGGGGCCAAACGGGTCTGGCAAGTCGACGCTGTCATACGTGCTGTCTGGCAAGGATGGCTATGATGTCACAGACGGCTCAGCGCATTTGCAGGGCGAAGATGTGCTCGATATGGAACCTGAAGAGCGTGCTGCGGCTGGTCTGTTTTTGGCGTTTCAATACCCTGTGGAAATTCCCGGTGTTGGCAACATGACCTTTTTGCGAACAGCGGTGAACGCACAGCGCAAAGCACGTGGCGAGGAAGAACTTTCTGCAGGTGATTTCTTGAAGGTTGTACGCGAGAAAGCCAAGACGCTCAAAATTGACGCTGATATGCTGAAGCGTCCGGTTAACGTGGGCTTTTCGGGTGGTGAGAAAAAGCGCAACGAGATTTTGCAAATGGCAATGCTTGAGCCAAAGATGTGCATTCTTGACGAGACGGATTCAGGCCTTGACGTTGATGCGATGAAACTTGTGTCAGAAGGCGTGAATGCGCTGCGTGACGCGGGACGCACGTTCTTGGTGATTACACACTATCAACGCTTGCTCGATCACATCAAACCTGACGTTGTGCATATCATGGCAAACGGTCGAATTGTGAAAACAGGTGGCCCAGAGCTGGCGCTTGAAGTTGAGCAAAACGGCTACGCCGACATCTTGGCTGAAGAGGTGGCCTGAGATGGGATTGCCTGACATCAAAACAAACCTGACTGATGCGCGCCTTGCTGCGCAGCCAGTGCCACAAAGCGGTGCCTGGCTTGCCGCAGCACGTGATGACGCCTTGGCGCGGCTCCGTGCCATGGGTCTGCCGACCAAGCGCGATGAGTATTGGAAATACACTGACCCAAGCACGTTGACCGAAGCGGTAGCCCAAAGTGCAGACGTATTTGACGCAGCGGACGAAGCGCCACTTTATGACGGTATCGACCGTCTGAAGTTGGTGTTCGTCGATGGTGTTTTCGACGCGGATGCCTCTGACGATATGGCGCTTGAGGGTGTTGCGATTGAGCGCCTTGCGGAAGCGGGTGCTGCGGATATCCATTGGGCGAAAGACCTATATGGTGTTTTAGAAGCCAAAGGTCAGTCGCCAGTTGAGCGTCCGCTCGCGGCACTGAACTCTGCCACGGCTACGGATGGCGTTTTGATCCACGTGACTGGCACGCCAAGCAAGCCAATTAGCCTGATTTACCGTCATGCAGATGCAACAAGCGACGCGACCCTTCACCATGTGATTAAGGTTGATGCGGGTGCGGAAGTCACTGTGCTTGAAAACGGTCCTGCTGCTGCGCGTTTTAACAAATGCATGGAAGTCGATGTTGCTGACGCTGGCGTCTTTCATCACATCCTCGCGCAAGGGCGTGATCATGAGCGCCGTGCGGTGACGCATATCTTTGGCCGTTTGGACAAAGAATCCATCTTTAAATCCTTCACCATGACCGCCAACGGTGTGCTGACCCGCAACGAAGTTGTGCTTGAGCTGACTGGCGACGATGCACAAGCTTCTGTTGCTGGCGCGTGTATGGGCGACGGTGCGTTTCACCACGACGATACGGTTTTCATCACCCACGACGCGGTCAACTGCGAAAGCCGTCAGGTGTTCAAGAAGGTGCTGCGGAACGGCGCGGTGGGCGTTTTCCAAGGTAAAATTCTGGTTCAGCCTGATGCGCAAAAGACAGATGGCTATCAGATCAGCCAATCTCTTTTGCTTGATGATGACAGTCAATTCCTTGCCAAGCCAGAGCTTGAAATTTATGCCGATGACGTTGCTTGCTCGCACGGATCGACATCAGGTGCCATCAACGAAGAAGCCTTGTTTTATCTGCGCTCACGCGGCGTAGAGAAGGGCACAGCCGAAGATCTTTTGGTGCTATCGTTTTTGGCAGAAGCTATCGAAGAGATCGAGAGTGACGAAATCTCGGAAGACATCTTGGCCCGCCTCGAAGCGTGGCTGATGCGTCGCCGCGGCTAAGGTGTCTGTCAGTTCTGATATTGTGGCGACGTACCGTGGGCCTGGAAAGGTCATGCGGCGCTTGCTGACGGCTGGTCAACGTGAGGATCGGGCCCTCGCCATTTTGATGGCGGGGTGCTTGCTGATGTTCGTCTCAAGCCTGCCGCGTCTTGCACGCGAGCAGTTTGAGCAGGGCGGCGACCTTACGCAAATGTTGACCTATGAGTTTGTCAGCTGGATGCTGTTTTGGCCGCTGCTATTCTACATCTTCGCAGGTTTGATCCACGTGGTGACACGCCCATTTACGAAGATGGGGACATTTTTCACCACACGGCTCGCAGTATTCTGGAGCTTTTTTGCAGCAACACCTCTCGCGCTTTTGAATGGCCTTACGGCAGGGTTCGTGGGCGAAGGGCAATCGCTTGTGGCAGTTGGCGTCCTGTGGCTGGCTATCTTTTTGTGGTTTTTCATTGGGTCGCTGCGCGCGACATTTCAGGTGCCATCATGAGCGGCTTTCCCGACATCGCCACGCTGTTTCGCGTGACATTGCGTGACCCGAAAGAGGGGGCGTTTGCAGCCCTTTCGCTGCCAATTCCGCGCGAGGCTGCCATGCCGATCGTGTTGCTGGTATCGATCCTGTCTACGCTTTTGGCTTTGATTATACAGTTTGTGGCCCCACAACAGCTTCCAAGCGAGATGGAAGAAATAGCACGCCCCGAACCTTGGCTACTTGCAGTTCGTCAGTTCGGTCAGTTGATGGTACTGATTTGTGCGATCTACTTTGGCGGGCGTATTTTAGACGGGCGCGGCGGCTTTAAGGACGTTGCGGTCGTGCTGTCATGGCTGCAAATCTACTCAATACCTTTTCAACTGACGGTCGTTTTGTCAGCGGTATTTGCCCCACAGTTGGGGGCTGTTCTGTTCATGTGCGTGGGGGCCTATTTGATCTATGTCATGGTGGGCTTCATCGACATCGTGCATGAGCTTGGCTCAATGTGGAAAGCCACAAAGCTGTTGATTTTAGTACTTGTTGCGCTGGCCCTTGGTTTCAGCCTTCTATTAACCGTGTTCGCCACTGGCGCGTAAGCCGCCGGCAAAAGGAGAGACCCCGAGATGTATAATGTAGCTGAAGTGCGCAAAGATTTCCCGATCCTGTCGCGTGAAGTGAATGGCAAACCGTTGGTTTATCTTGACAACGGGGCCTCTGCGCAAAAGCCGCAAGTGGTCATTGACGCCGTGACCAAAGGCTATGCGGAGGAATACGCCAACGTACACCGCGGGCTGCATTATCTGTCAAACCTTGCAACGGACAAATACGAAGCGGTGCGCGGCAAAGTAGCGAAGTTTTTCAACGCGCCATCAGAAGATGAGATTGTGTTCACCAGTGGCACGACAGAGGGCATTAACCTTGTTGCGTATGGCTGGGCGATGCCGCGTATGGAAGCCGGTGATGAGATTGTGCTGAGTGTGATGGAGCATCATGCCAATATCGTGCCGTGGCATTTCTTACGCGAACGTCAGGGTGTTGTCCTAAAATGGGTTGATGTTGACGCCAACGGCGCCCTTGATCCTCGAGCGGTGATAGATGCGATTGGGCCAAAAACAAAGCTTGTCGCAATATCGCATCTTTCCAATGTTTTAGGCACCAAAGTTGATGTAAAATCTATCACTGAGGCTGCGCACGCAAAAGGCGTTGCAGTACTGGTGGATGGTAGTCAAGCGGCTGTGCACGGGCCCGTCGATGTGGCCGATATTGGCTGTGATTTTTACTGTGTGACGGGGCACAAGCTTTATGGTCCGTCTGGGTCTGGTGCGAATTACATCAAGATGGATCGCATGAAAGAAATGCGGCCGTTTATTGGCGGTGGCGACATGATCCGTGAGGTTCACCGTGATAGTGTGACGTGGAATGCGCCCCCGATGAAGTTTGAAGCAGGTACTCCTGGCATTGTTCAGACGATCGGCTTCGGTGTTGCATTGGATTACATGATGGACCTCGGTATGGAAAATATCGCGGCCCATGAGGAAAAGCTGCGCGACTATACGTGGGCCAAGCTAAAAGGCCTGAATTGGTTGAATATCCAAGGGCAAGCCCCTAATAAAGCTGCTATTTTCAGCTTTACAATTGATGGTGCTGCCCACGCGCACGATATTTCGACTGTGCTTGATAAAAAGGGTGTGGCCGTACGTGCGGGTCATCACTGTGCACAACCGCTGATGGAACACATGGGCGTTCCGGCGACCTGTCGTGCATCTTTTGGTCTCTATAATACCGAGGCTGAGGTCGATGCGCTTGTTGATGCACTTGAGCTTTGTCACGATTTATTTGCCTGAGATTGCGTAAAGCATCAGTTTGATCAATATCGGCGTTGCGAGGAAAGCTGCGCACAGGTATAGAGTGTCAAAAGGTCCTTTAGCTCAGCTGGATAGAGCGCTGCCCTCCGAAGGCAGAGGCCAGAGGTTCGAATCCTCTAAGGACCGCCACCCCTCATAAACACTACGTAGTTTATTGGATTACTGAGCGTTGTGTCCAACTTTCGAATGCGAGTTGGAATAAGCCCTCACGTAATGAGCCAGATCAAGGCGCGCCCTTTGTTTTGTGGGCGTAGCAAGTTTTTGTGAAATCTCGCATTTTTTCGTGAGCGGAGTTTTTTATCGCTAGTTTCGATTAGGTCATGCTACGTTAACTTCTGTAACGAGTAAAACGAGTAATAATTTAATGATTAAATTGACGACACTTGCAGCGGTGGCAACTACTGGGCTTGCGGCTCCAGCGTTTTCCGATCCGAGTATCGGTTTTGGACTTAACTTTTCGTTCGGTGGAAATGGTGTTGTAACCAGCCTCGGCGTACGTGGGTTTACCGACAACGAAGAAGACAAAGTGGCTGGTAGCCTAGGTCTGGACTACGTTTGTCGGAGACAACCGCGTGCGGCAAACGGTTGGTATCGCGCACCTAGGTAATGGAAACTACATCGGCCTTGATTTGGGGTTCGATAGTGGACAGGTCGAATTTGGTTTGGGCGCTGGTGTGGTTGACACTGATGACGATGTTGTGTCGCGCCAGGCAGCTAGACAACCTCTTCAATTCCTGTAATGCTATTGACGCACTTGACCTGCAGCGGTTGAAACCGTTGCAGGGATCCTATTACCGTGTAAGTCTAGTCAATGTTCCTTTTGGCGGCTCGTATTGAGTGCGCTGAAGAAAAGGGCCACGTGGCGTCAGGTTTTGGCCTTTACAATTATTAGGTTGCCCACCGGCACTATGACCAATTAATCATCTAACGCACCAAGTCCACATGCCACAAAAGCTTCAAGCCGCGTGATCTCTGTCTTACTTAGCAATACGCCGTGTGTATGGGCTGTCTCGCGTGCAGCGTAGCGTCGTTCGGAAGGCAGTCGCGCGCCTTGGTCTGTCATTGCGTTGATCAGCACCTCGCCCTCTGCCACCGGATCGCGCCCACTACTGTGGGCAAACCTAGCCGGATCAAAAGCAATGATAAGCGCACCGTGGCGGGGCAGCGGGCCGCCTTCGGCAAAATCAAGCGCCTCTTTACTCATGAATTCGCCCAACATTGCCCCTGCCATAAGTTCGATCATTGACGAGATCGCAGAGCCTTTGTGCGCGCCAAATGGCAGCATGGCGCCTGCGAGCTCTTCGGCGGCGTCAGTTGTAGGGCTGCCGTCAGGGGTATTGCCCACCCTTCTGGAATAGGCTCTCCGGCGATACGGCGCATTTCCATGTCCCCTCTGGCAGCAACGCTTGTTGCGAAGTCGAACACGTAAGGGTGGGTACCTTTGCGGGGATTGTTGCGGAAAAATTTTGTTCCGTTGAGGCAAACAGCCCAACTCCATAATTTATCCAATGAAACTACATGGTAAAATGGCTCCGACGGTAGGGATCGAACCTACGACCAATTGATTAACAGTCAACTGCTCTACCGCTGAGCTACGTCGGAACACTCGCGACGGCTATAGCAATGGTGTTTGGGCGCGTCCAGAGGCATTTTGGCAAAAATAACAAAATTAAGACTGAATTTTTTCGAGTAGTCGAAATTTGGTTTGAATAGAAAGGGTTCCTTCGGGTGAAACGCGTTTTTTAGTCATAAGATCAATGAGATGGGCTAGTACGTTTTGCTCGGCTGCGGGCCAAAGACTGGGGCTGATGTCACTGTATATATGTTGTGTCAGCTCTTTTGGTGTCTTTGGGCCTTCTTCCAACGTCCTGATGATCTGTCCGATGCGTTCCATGCGGTGGCTGATGAGCCAATCAATCCGTTCTTGGGGATCTTCGATGGCCTCTCCGTGCGCAGGTAGCAGTCTATGCGCCGCGCGCGTTCTGGTTTGTTCGCATGACGTAATGAACTGCGTCAGGTCCCCATCGGGCGGCGCCACCAGCGATGTTGCCCATGCCATGATCAAATCACCGCAAAGCTCAGCATCCCGCACAGCGAAGCTCATGTGATTGGCGAAATGGCCGGGTGTATGATGTGCGGCAATGCGCCAGCCCGCATGTTCGATCACTTGACCATCATCTAAATGGACATCTGGTAGGAATTGATGATCCACACCTTCGCCACTCTTTAGGGTGTCTGTCCGCGCGAGGGCGCTCATGACATCACTCCGGCCTGTGGTGCTGTCTCCAAAGGCGTGTACTTTTGCGCCGGTGATTGAGGCAACGCGGGCGGCAAGAGGGCTGTGGTCAAGGTGGCTATGGGTCACAAAAATATGTGAGATGCGCTGATCTTTTTCAAGAGCGTCCATGAGGGCCTGACAGTGGGCGTCATCAAGCGGGCCGGGGTCCACCAGCGCAAGGTCCGATGTGCCAATCAAAAAGCTATTGGTTCCCGCGCCTGTGAGCGGCGAGGGGTTGTTGCAGGTGATCCGTTTGATGTTTTGTGCCACCTCGATGGGCTGGCCGTAGGGCAATGACATTTTCGGTGCTTTCCATCTGGGGGCGCTAGGGCTAGATATAGGGCATGATTTTCCCGTGGCTCAAACGATATATGCCGCGCTCGCTTTATGGCCGGGCCGCACTGATCCTTATTCTGCCGGTTGCTGTGCTGCAAATCGTAGTGGCGGTTGCGTTTGCTCAGCGTCATTTTGATGGTGTGACCGAACAGATGAGCCGTGTTTTGGCCATTGAGTTGCGTTATCTGACGTCGCAAATCAACAATGCGGCGGGTGTTGAGACGGCAGCGGTTGAAGCAGGCCGCATCGCGCGGGCCC
>NZ_CBFHHE010000055.1:0-7632 GCF_965655635.1 Nereida sp. | reverse complement strand
AATGATCAAATCGCTTTGTCCAAGCTCGGCCAGATCAAGCGTGGTGATGATGCGCGCCAAAGCCGCGTCGCGGTTCTCGGTGGTCATCGCGCCTTTGGCAACTTGGCGGTCCATGTTTTTGGCAATCAACGCCTGCGCCGCCGCAAGGGCATCTGCGCTCACATCATTCAGCCGCACATGATACCCGGCGCTTGCAAAAACATGGGCGATACCATTGCCCATTTGCCCCGCGCCGATAACGCCAACTTGCTCAATATCCATAACGGATCCTCTGATGCTGTTTGCGTTAACTGTGTCGTGAGCTGCCAGCGCGCGCAACCCTGTGATTGAGACAGTTTTCAACAAATTATCAGGTTAGCGGTTTGGAAAGGCCGTTGTGAGAACCGTGTCCCTGGGTGAAATTGTGAGAGGTGGCGTAATGACCATTCAATCAACGGGGCAAACCGCCCTTGAGTACATGCCGTGCAGGTATGGCCGCTCGAAACTGGTGTTTCGCGGACCACGCAAGCGGCTTGAGACAGATTATGTGGCGTTTCTGGGCGGCACAGAAACATACGGCAAATTCATGCCCAAACCGTTTCCTGATTTGGTAGAGCAAGGCCTTGATGTTCAATGCGTGAATTTTGGTTGTGTGAATGCGGGACCTGATGTGTTTCTGGGTGATCCCTTCGTACCGGGGGCTTGTTCCAAAGCCCGTGTAACGGTGCTTGAAGTGATGGGGGCTGCGAACCTGTGGAACCGCTTCTATTCGGTGCATCCACGGCGCAACGACCGCTTTTTGAAGCCATCGATGCTAATGCAGACCATTTTTCGGGGAACGGATTTTACGGAGTTCACTTTCACGCGGCACCTTTTGTCGACGTTGCAGTCTGAGGCACCTGAGAAGTACGAGATTGTTGTGGATGAGCTACGCCAAGCGTGACTTGCGCGGATGCGCTCGCTTTTGGCCAAGATTGACGGAAAAGTCATTCTGCTTTGGGTGAAGCCGCCAATGACGGCACAGTTTGGCCCGCTGGGTGGGGATCCACTTTTTGTGGACCGCACCATGATGGAGCAAATCGGCCAAAGCGTGACAGGCATCGTTGAGGTAGACTTGCCATCCCATGATGCAGGGTTTCGCCTTGAAGGGATGAGCTACACCGAGATGGACCAGCCCGCCGCAACCGAGTTGTGGGGCGCGCCGGCGCATCAACTTGTGACGGCCGAGGTCACAAAGGCGCTGACCAAAATGGTGTAAGGTGGGTCTTTTGCCCGGTGGACGCGGCCAAGTCGCGTTTAGAGTGCGGCCAATTCATCCGTGATGGCTTGTGCCGCTGCGCGTGGGTTTTCGGCTTGCCAGATAGGGCGTCCCACAACGATGTGGTTTGCGCCGTCGCGAATGGCTGAGGCCGGTGTTGCAACGCGCTTTTGGTCCCCAAGGGCCGCGCCGGTCGGGCGCACGCCGGGGGTGACGATCAGTTTGTCGTCCGCGATTGGCAGCGCGCGGATTAATGCCGCCTCTTGGGGGGAAGCGATCACACCATCTGCGCCCGCTTCAAGCGCACGGCCCGCACGCTCAGTCACCAGATCAGGGATCAGACCGTCCTTGATTAGGCAGTCGTCCAAATCACCACGATCAAGCGAGGTTAAAATGGTAACTGCGAGGATTTTTGTGTTTGAACCAGCAGCGCCCTGTTTTGCGGCGTTAACCACTTGTGGGTCACCATGAACGGTCAGGAAGTCCAGATCAAACTGCGCCAAGCCGCGCACTGCCGCCTCAACAGTTGCGCCGATGTCGAACAGCTTCATGTCCAGAAAAATGCGCTTGCCGCGTTCTGCCTTCAACTCATTGGCAAGCCCAAGCCCGCCGCCAGTTAGCATGCCCAACCCGATTTTATAGAAAGATACCGCGTCACCCAGCTCATCTGCCAGTTTCAGGCCTACCAAAGCGTTCGGCACATCCATCGCAACAATCAATCTATCGTCGGCCATCGGTGCGGCTCCTTTTGGTACGTATGTTTTATTGTGGCGGGGGTAGTTGCTTTGGGGGCGCGATGCAAGCGAGCGGGTGCGCCGAAAGCCGCGGTTGGCCGTGCTGCGCTGTGGGGCTTTGCGCGCATTTTAGGCATACCGTCACTTGAACGCGGACATCATTCGCCCCATCTAAGCTGCATAAGGTTCCACACCGATGTATGCCGCAAAGGCGGGTGCGAAATTTACGTGGGATGCTGCAAAAGGAGAGACCCATGGACTTAGAAAAGTTCACTGAACGCGCGCGCGGTTTTGTGCAAGCGGCACAAACAATTGCTGCGCGTGAAAGCCACCAACGGCTGACCCCCGAACATTTGCTGAAGGCGATGATGGATGATGATCAGGGCTTTGCCGCCAATCTGATCAGCGCCTCTGGCGGTGATGCGCCTGCGGTTGCGCGTGCGGCTGATCTGGCTGTGTCAAAGCTGCCCAAAGTGACGGACGACGCGAGCGCTGTGTATTTAGATAGTGCCACAACCCGCGTGCTGGCTGAGGCAGAGAACCTCGCTAAGAAAGCCAAAGACAGTTTTGTGCCCGTTGAGCGCGTTTTGATGGCGTTGGCCATGGTCCGCTCTGGCGCGAAAACCGCGATGGAGGCCGGCAAGGTCACCGCGCAAAAGCTTAACAGTGCGATCAATGACGTACGCAAAGGGCGCACGGCGGATACTGCCAGCGCCGAGGACGCCTATGAGGCGCTGCGCAAATACACCTCTGATTTGACAGAGGCCGCCCGTCAGGGGCGTATTGATCCGATCATCGGACGTGATGATGAGATCCGCCGCGCGATGCAGGTATTGTCGCGCCGCACAAAGAATAACCCCGTTCTGATTGGTGAACCTGGCGTGGGTAAAACCGCGATCGCCGAAGGGCTGGCCCTGCGTATCATCAACGGCGATGTGCCCGAAAGCCTACGCAACAAACGCCTTTTGTCGCTGGATATGGGGGCGCTGATTGCGGGTGCGAAATACCGTGGTGAATTTGAAGAACGTCTGAAATCAATCCTTTCCGAGGTGACTGCCGCGGCTGGTGAAGTGGTTTTGTTCATCGATGAAATGCACACTCTTGTGGGGGCGGGCAAAGCGGACGGTGCGATGGATGCGTCGAACTTACTTAAGCCCGCGTTGGCGCGTGGTGAATTACACTGTGTTGGCGCGACGACCCTTGATGAGTACCGCAAGCACGTTGAAAAAGACGCGGCACTTGCGCGGCGTTTCCAGCCGGTGCTGGTGAACGAGCCCACAGTCGAAGACACCATTAGCATCCTGCGCGGCATTAAAGAGAAGTATGAGTTGCACCACGGCGTGCGCATTTCAGACAGCGCCCTTGTTGCGGCCTCTACTTTGTCGCACCGCTATATTACGGACCGCTTTTTGCCCGACAAAGCGATTGATCTGATGGACGAGGCTGCTAGCCGCCTGCGCATGGAGGTCGACAGCAAGCCAGAGGAACTAGATGCGCTGGACCGTCAGATTTTGCAGATGCAGATTGAGGCCGAGGCGTTACGCTTGGAAGACGATCAGGCGTCCAAGGATCGTCTTGCCACACTAGAGCGCGACTTGGCTGAGGTGCAGGAACGCGCCACGCAAATGACGACCACGTGGCAGGCGGAGCGTGACAAGTTGGAAGGTGCGCGCGTGCTTAAAGAAAAGCTCGACC
Organism: Nereida sp.; assembly: GCF_965655635.1. Taxonomy (NCBI): domain Bacteria; kingdom Pseudomonadati; phylum Pseudomonadota; class Alphaproteobacteria; order Rhodobacterales; family Roseobacteraceae; genus Nereida; species Nereida sp. The sequence continues at coordinate 3,966 of NZ_CBFHHE010000055.1, read as the reverse complement.
GTGCGCGTGCCGAGTTGGACATAGCCAAGCGTGAGGGCAATTTGGCCAAGGCAGGTGAGTTGTCTTACGGCGTGATCCCGCAGCTTGAGAAAGACTTGGCCGAGGCGGAAACCGCAGGGGATGACGTGGTGGTCGAAGAGGCCGTGCGCCCCGAACAGATCGCCCAAGTGGTTGAGCGTTGGACCGGTATCCCGACCTCAAAAATGCTGGAAGGCGACCGCGAAAAACTACTTCGGATGGAAGTGGCGCTGGGCAATAGGGTCATCGGTCAGCACGCGGCGGTTAAGGCGTTGTCAAATGCGGTGCGCCGTGCGCGCGCGGGGCTAAATGATGAAAACCGGCCCCTTGGTTCGTTCCTCTTTTTGGGACCAACGGGCGTGGGCAAGACCGAATTAACCAAAGCGGTTGCGGAGTTCTTGTTTGATGATGACAGCGCAATGGTCCGCATTGACATGTCTGAATTCATGGAAAAGCATGCGGTGGCCCGTTTGATTGGCGCGCCTCCCGGGTACGTGGGCTATGATGAAGGCGGTGTGTTGACTGAGGCCGTGCGGCGCAAGCCCTATCAGGTTGTGCTGTTTGACGAGGTTGAGAAAGCGCACCCGGATGTGTTCAACGTGTTGTTGCAGGTTCTGGACGATGGTCAGTTGACCGACGGGCAAGGCCGCACAGTCGATTTCAAACAAACGCTTATCATTTTGACCAGTAACCTTGGTTCACAGGCGCTGAGCGAATTGCCGGAAGGCGCTGACGCATCTACGGCCAAGCGTGATGTGATGGCTGCGGTGCGTGGTCATTTCCGTCCTGAGTTTTTGAACCGTTTGGATGAGACTGTGATCTTTGACCGTCTGGCGCGCGAAGACATGGACGGGATCGTCGATATTCAGATGGCGCGGCTGCTGAAACGCTTAGCGGCGCGTAAGATCAATCTTGAGTTGGACGCGGCTGCCAAACAATGGTTGGCCGACGAGGGGTACGACCCCGTGTTTGGCGCGCGTCCTTTGAAGCGTGTGATCCAGCGTGCGTTGCAAGACCAACTGGCTGAAATGCTGTTGGCTGGGGATGTAGTGGACGGCAGTACCGTTCACATCAGCGCGGGGCCGGATGGCCTTTTGGTGGGTGACCGGATCAGTGCCTCTACCCGCGAAGCGCCCCAGGATGCGGTGGTTCATTAACGTGCTGTTCAGGGCCGCGAGGATTTGACAGCGCGACAGCACAAAGAGCCGCATCAGCCGAAACGCTGGGGCGGTTTTTATTTGGACATGAACTTATCAGTAACGAGTGAGAGAACTTGGCGGCCGCCAAAGGTGAGGGTGCAAGAAGGGCGTGCCAAGCCCCCGAAATCCGGTGCGGTGGATCGGTTCGGCGCCCTTTTCGCGTTGTCGAACAGATTTCGACCGGGGCTTTGAACCATATGCTTTCTCAAATTGCGCGCTTGGGGAGTGTCGCGCAGAACGCCTAACGCGGTCTTACCCCAACGAACGGGCATGATGACCGGGACGCAATGCCAAGGTCCGCTCACGTCCGTGTTATGCGGTTTCCTTTTGGGCGGGCTTTGCGGTTTAGTGGGTGCAAGGTGATTTATTTAAGAGGGTGCGGGGATGTTCAGTTTTATGGGGGCGGCGGGGTATGCGCTGCAATTCTTGGCGCTATTGTTTGTGACGGTGATTGGCTTTGTTGTTGCGCTGGCCCTTGTGTTGTTCGTGCGGGGTCGTTGGCAGACCGAGGATGCGGTGCGGCGCAACTATCCGGTGATCGGGCGGTTTCGTGCGCCTTTCACCACATTGGGTGAGTTCTTCCGGCAGTATTTCTTTGCGATGGACCGCGAGGAGCTGCCTTTTAACCGTGCGCAGCGTGACTGGATCAAGCATTCCTCTGAGGGCAAAAGCAACACGGTCGCCTTTGGCTCAACCCGCAACATTTCAGAAGTCGGCACGCCCATCTTTGTGAATGCTGCGTTCCCGCCCGTTGATGACCAATTCGCCAGCTCGGAACCGATGATCATTGGCCAAGGGGCGGCAACGCCTTTTGTGGCGCGATCCATCTTTAATCTATCGGGGATGAGCTACGGCGCCATTTCCAAGCCGGCGGTCCTTGCGCTTTCAAAAGGGGCAGCAAACGCAGGCATTTGGATGAACACTGGCGAAGGCGCGCTGGCGCCCGAACATTTGGCGGGTGGTGCGGATATTGTGTTTCAGATCGGCACGGCGAAATACGGCGTGCGCACCAAGGATGGCAAGCTAAGTGATGACCGGCTACGTGCAGTCGCCGCCCACCAGAGTGTACGGATGTTCGAGATCAAGCTTGCCCAAGGGGCAAAGCCCGGTAAGGGCGGGATACTTCCCGCCGCTAAGGTGAACGACGAGATTGCCCACATTCGCGGGATTGAGCCGCATCAAGACAGCATCAGCCCGAACCGCCATGAAAAAGTAGATGACTGGTATGATCTGCTGGACATGATTGCCCACGTGCGCGCGGTGACTGGCAAGCCCGTAGGGATTAAGACTGTGGTCGGCTCTCCCGACGCGCTTGAGGAATTCTTTGCGGCCATTCTGGAGCGCGGGATTGATAGTGCACCGGATTTTATCACCCTTGATGGGGGCGAGGGGGGCACGGGGGCCTCGCCGATGCCGTTTATGGATTTGGTGGGGATGCCAATTCGTGAGGCTTTGCCCCTGATCAGTGCGCTGCGCGATCGAATGGGCCTTAAGGAACACATCCGCTTGGTGGCCAGTGGTAAGTTGGTGAACCCTGGTGATGTGGCGTGGGCATTGGCGGCAGGGGCGGACTTTGTGACGTCTGCGCGCGGCTTCATGTTTAGTCTTGGCTGCATCCAGTCGCTGAAGTGCAACAAGAACACCTGCCCCACCGGCATCACCACCCATGATCCGCGTTTTCAAAAGGGGCTGGTGGTTGAGCAAAAGTTCGAGAAGGTTGCGGCCTATGCGCGGTCTATTATTCATGAAGTGGAAACCATTGCCCATTCTGTTGGTGCGGCCGAGCCGCGCCTGATGCGACGATCGCACGTGCGGATCGTGCAACCAGATGGCAGCAGCAAGCGGCTAAGCACGATTTACCCTGCCCGTGATGAAGGGCAGACTGCGCCGCATCCCTAGGCACAAGATCCCTAGGCGCAAAGGCCCGGCGCTCTATTCTATATAGAGAGAGCAGATGAAGAGCGCGGCTTTGTGACAGGGTCTCACCAATGCGTGAGGGGGGCTTTGCGCAGCGTGGCGCGCCTCGTAAGTATAAAGGGCTGGCGGGCGCATGATGCACGCGGCTCAAACAGATGAAGGACGTGGCTCATGGCCTATGGTTGGAAGAATAAGTTAACGGCGGCTCATGTGACACCGAAAGCGGCGTTCTGGAACCGGCGTCAGATTATGGCTGGCATGGCCGCCGCCGGTGCTGCGGGCAGTATCGCAGGGTCCGCATTCGCCGCGCAGGATGCTATGGTGCCCAACAGCTTTGAGGAGATCACCAGTTACAACAACTTTTACGAGTTCGGCACCGGCAAGAGCGACCCCGCCGCCAACGCAGGTAGCCTGACCACGGACCCATGGGAAATCACGGTTGATGGGCTGGTTGATAACCCTGGTACATATTCTTTGGCCGAGTTGCTGGACGGTCTGGATATAGAAGAGCGTATCTACCGTTTCCGCTGTGTTGAAGCGTGGGCGATGGTTGTGCCGTGGAACGGTGTTGAGCTGCGCGATATTCTGCAAAAGGCAGGTGTGCAGTCAGATGCCAAGTACGTAGCCTTTGAAACATTGTACCGTCCAGAGGAAATGCCCGGTCAGCGCCTGCCGTCTATTTCGTGGCCGTATGTCGAAGGGCTGCGCCTTGATGAGGCGATGCATCCGCTGACGCTGATGGCGACGGGTATCTACGGCAAGCCCATGCCCAACCAGAATGGTGCGCCGATCCGTTTGGTGGTGCCGTGGAAGTACGGGTTCAAATCTATCA
>NZ_CBFHHE010000054.1:0-8171 GCF_965655635.1 Nereida sp. | reverse complement strand
TCTTGGCGTGATAAGCGGGCAGTCCAGCCCGTAGATCTGGCTCTTGTTGTAGAAGGCTTTAAGCCAAGGTCTTACCTGCTGTCCCAGATCGCTGAGGAGTATGTCTCCCTCCGAGACATCAACGAGAGGCCTTCTCGCCTTTCCCTCTCTGCATTTCTGTCTGTGGCTGGTGACCGAGAAGTCCGAGACTACAGACGAGAAGATGCCAAGCTGTGGAGGTTCTAAATGCGTTCGGTAAATACACCGTGTCGCCATCGCTGAGTTTTGTTGGGGTGCTTGATTACTTGTTGGCGGGGGACGAAAATCAAGACCCAGCACCCGCGTTGCCAATCGCGCGCAGCGATAACAGCTTAAATGACCGGAGTTTGGTACAACTCACGCAACTGGCGGCTGTTTATCAGCGCAAACTTTCCGATACGGTTTACTTGCGGTTTTCCTTTGGCCTTCTAGAGCGCGGCTATGGCGGGGCGAGTGCCGAAATCTTGTTGACCCCAAGCGCGAGCAATTTTGCATTCGGTCTCGAAGTGAACGAAGTGAAGAAACGTGACTATGACGACGCATTTGCATTTGTGGATAACACGGCCACAACGGGCCATGGTTCGGTCTATTGGGACACAGGGTACAAGGGCATTTCTGCTCAGTTGGATGTTGGTAAATATCTGGCGGGAGACTGGGGCGGCAAAGTGACCTTGTCACGCTATCATGCAAACGGCTGGGATACGTAGCTGAGTGCGACACTCACGCAAGCCAACAAAGACGAACAACTCAAGTTAGGTCTGCGGGTCTCAATCCCTCTGGGTTGGGTCGCACCGACCACGACTGCGCAGAAAAGCACGCTGCGATTGGGCAGCATTTCCGGGGATGCGGGTGCGCGGTTGAATGTGTCTGATCAGCTCTATCCCAAGGTGCGCGATGCGGGTGATCAGCGCGCATACGACAGCTGGGGGGAGTTCTGGAAATGATGCGCGCGAGTGTTCGAGCATGCCTGCTGTTATCTACCGCTTGATTAAGCGTCACGACAAGATCAACAACCAGACCCAGATAGACCCCATGTTCGCTGCAGTGCCCAATAGAACGGATGTGGCGGCTACACGTTTTGCGCGCCCGTACATGTTTGCAAATAAGTAGGCGTTGATCCCGGGGGCGGAGGCGGCGGTAATGATAGCCGATCGCATCTCAACCGTAGACAAATCTACCAGTTGACCAACGCTGTACACGATCACTGGATGCACTACCAACGACAGGGCGACAACGTAAAGCACCGTGGTCATATCACCTTCGGGTTTATAGCGGTGCAACACGCCGCCAAGCCCGAAGAGTGCGGCGGGCAAGGCGGCACGGATCATCAAATCAATGGCGTCTTGCAAAACACTCGGCACGGTCAATCCGGTGAGGTTCACAACAAATCCAAGCGAAATGCCGATGATCAGTGAGTTTTTGATCGTAGAGGTGAATATGGTACGTGCAACGTCACGGGCAGGCGCGCCGTGGGCTTTGGCAAGCTCCATCCCGATGATGCCAATGCTTAGGTTAAGTGGTGCGTGAATGGCGATGATGGCGTAGTTACCGGTCAGGGCCTCGGACCCGAAGGCGCGCTCGGTGATTGGCAGGCCAAGGAGTACGGAGTTTGAAAAGAGCGCCACAAACCCGATGGCAACTGCGTCTTCCCAATCGCGGTTGAAAAGCACTCTGGCGCCGATCAGCCCCAAAGCGAAACAAACAAATGCGCCTGAATAAAAGCTAAGCAGAATGGGCCAATTGAAGGATTGGCCAAGATCAAGTTTAGCGATGGCCGAAAACAGCAAGCACGGGATCGCAAATCCTTGGGCGAACTTCATCAGCCCGTCGACATATTCTGCCTTGAACAATCCACCCCATGAGGCGGCATAGCCGAAACCGACCAACAAAAAGACAGGAATAATGACGTCAATCAGAGCTTGCATGGCGGGTCCGGCGTGGGTGAGCAGCGTCGTGGGCCTCCGGCGGGGATACTTGAAAACAAAAGAAAGCTAGAGCTGAACTTTTATCTGCATCCCGTCGAAAGCCGGAGTGACGTGATCAGGGGTTTCACGGTTGAGTTTGTCGTAGTCAAGATCGAGATGCATGTTGGTCAGTACCGCTTGGGATGGTCTCAGGCGATTTACCCATTCAAGCGCTTGTTCAACATTCAGGTGTGTCGGATGCGGTTCATAGCGCAGGGCATCAAGAATGAAGTACTCAAGGTTGTTCAGCATCGCAAAACCGTCTTCACCCATGCTGGATACATCAGGCATATAGGCCACGTTGCCAATTCGAAACCCAAGAGCCTCGATAGAGCCATGCGTCACGCGAATTGGCGATAAAATGATCTCGCGGCCATCGCCCGGCACCGTAACATCGCCATCGATTGTGTTAAGGTTTAAAATAGGCGGATAGCTTGAACCAGCTGGCTGGACAAAGGCGTAGCCAAACCGTGAAATGAGGTCGTTTGTCGTGTCGCCATCGGCATAAACATCAAGGCGGCTACGCATGTTGTAGACGATCTGGCGCAGGTCATCGATGCCGTGGACGTGATCTGCGTGGCTGTGCGTATAGACAACCGCATCCAACGCGCCGACACTCGCATCAAGGAGCTGGCTGCGCATATCGGGTCCGGTATCGATTAGGACCGTTGTGGTGCCTTCATCTGTGTGCTGCTCAATAAGTAGCGCACAGCGGCGACGCCTGTTTTTGGGATTACCTGAATCGCACGCCCCCCAGTTTCCGCCGTTGGGCCCCAATCGCGGAACGCCTCCCGATGAGCCGCAACCGAGTATGGTAAACACCCGCTCCATTCAGGCGGCCTTTGAGAACAGGCGGTGAAAGTTGTCCGTGGTCGCTTTGGCGAAATCATCAAGCGATATGCCGAAGACCTCTGCGCCAACCGCCGCGGTGTGGGCGGTGTAGGCGGGTTCATTCCGTTTTCCGCGAAACGGCTTTGGTGCCAAATACGGGCTGTCTGTTTCTACCAAGATACGGTCCAGTGGCGCAGCGGCAAAGATGTCGCGCACTTCTTGCGATTTGGGGAATGTCGCGATGCCCGACATGGATAGATAAAATCCCAAATCGAGAGTGCGGCGCGCCAATTCTGGCCCACTGGAGAAGCAATGCATGACACAGTCAAACGGATCCTTGGCGTAGGCCGCCTCAAGGATGTCTGCCATGTCCTCATCTGCCGCGCGCGAGTGGATGATCAGCGGCAATCCTGTTTCGCGGGCGGCATTGATATGTACGGCGAGGGAGGTTTTTTGCACCTCAGCGCTCTCGGCCGTGTAGTGATAGTCCAGACCGGTCTCACCGATGCCCACAAATTTGGGGTGCTGCGCAAGATCAACGAGCTGTTCCACAGTGGCCAACGGCTCATCCGCTGCAGACATTGGGTGCGTACCCGCCGCATAGTAGACGGGTTGAAATTCTTCAGCGATTTTGCGTACTTGAGGCTCGTTCTTCAACTTTGTGCAGATCGTTACCATTTTGCGCACACCGGCCTCAACGGCCCGCGCCACGATGTCTGCGCGTTCTTCGTCAAAGTCTGGAAAATCGAGGTGGCAGTGGCTGTCGATTATCATGATGGCTACCTTTTTACGGCCCATTTGGCGGCTTCTTGGTCAATCTTTAGGCCCGTATCAACGACCAACACCGCAGGGTCAAGGTTGACTGCTTTGCCATGTCTAAGCCGTGCACCAATGTCTTGGTGAAGTGCAGCCCATGCCTTTGCCGCAGCTTGATTGGGGCTAAGTCGTTGTAACAGCGCGCCTTCGTTGTGTGCTGCCTCCACAGATGGTGCACCTGCAATGCCGGTACGTGCGATCCGTGACAGCAACGTGTCAATCTGGTTCAAAAACAGATCAAACTGGGGTGCCTTGGCGCGCCCAATCATACCGTCGCCAAGTTTGCTGAGTTTAGCTCGATCAAGGCCCGGCGCGTTTTGGAGTAATTCAACCAGTCGGGCATATGTATCAAGACCGCCAAGGTTCAGCAGCCTTAACGCTTCCCCAACAGATCCATCTGCGAGAACGTTTAGGTGATCCATATTCGCGGGAAGTGGTACATCCGCTTGCGCCAAGGCTTGGGTCATATCCTGTGCAGATAACCGGTTGAAAGACAGCGTACGGCACCGTGACCTGATGGTTGGCAGCAGGCGCGAAGGCTGATGGCAGATCAGTAAAAGCGTGGTGTTGGCTGGCGGCTCTTCGAGCAGTTTCAGGATTGCATTCGCGGTCTGAACATTCATTTCATCCGCCGCATCAATGATCACAACACGCGGCGTGCCGTCGGCCGCAGACATGGTGAGAAATTCTTTGAGCCTGCGGGCTTCATCGACGGTGATCACAGTCTTGAGTTTGCTTTTGTCCTTCTCATCCACAGCGCGCCTCAGGACAAACAGCCCGCTTTCGGATCCGGCGGCCATCCGGCGTGCGACGGGATGTTCTGGATCAATGTGCAATGTATTGGGCGCCGCCGTATCGCCGAACATATCTGGCTTCCCCGCTGGGGGCGTGGCGATCAGAAATCTTGCGAAGATATAAGCAAATGTCGCTTTGCCGGTACCGCGCGGGCCTTGTAGCATCCACGCGTGATGTTGTCGCCCAGAGGTGAAGGCATCAAGTACCGCAGCCTCGGCCGCCCCATGCCCAAACAGGCGTGTGGTTTCGCGCGGATGAGGCGCACCTTCAATGCGGTCGGGTTCGGGCAGATCAGACATAGCAAAGGTGTGCCACGGGTCTGGGGTAGGTAAAAGCGCTAATTGCGCCTTCTAGAGGACTGCGGCTTGGACGTCGTGCCAGACGTCTTCAATGGACCTGTTGCCATCAATCACCCGCCAACGGGCAGGATCCTGTTTGGCGAGATCGAGGAACCGTGTACGAAGGGCTTGCTGAAATTCGAGCCCCATGTCCTCAAAACGGTCTTCGCCGCTTGATCTGGCCAAGCCGCGGTGCAGCGCTGTTTTCGGGTCCATGTCGATCAAGATCGTCAGGTCAGGTTCACGCTCAATCATCAAACTGTGCAACGCATCTACTTTGCTGCGTAAATCGCCACGGGTCGCACCTTGATAGACCCTTGTGCTATCGGCAAAGCGGTCACTGATCACCGTTGTGCCGCGATCAAGGGCAGGGCGGATTGTCTTTTCAAGATGGTCACGACGGGCCGCGGTGAACAACAAAAGCTCGGTTTCAGCGGACCAGCGATCTGGCTCGCCCTCAACCAGCAGGCGGCGAATTTCTTCAGCACCCGTTGAACCACCGGGCTCTCTGGTTAAAATTGCGTTGGGCAGAGCATCAGCAAGGCGGCGCGCTTGCGTCGATTTGCCAGAGCCATCGATGCCCTCAAAAGTAATGAAACGTGCAGTCATGGATTAATTCGCCGCCATAAGGGGAACTGTTGGTCCGGCTATTTTGCGGATGACAACGCGGCTTGCGGTTCGCATTCGGCTCAGAAAGCCACCGGCAGAAACGTCGTGTTCGGCAACCAACGGGATACGGGTGTCGGGCAGGCCGTCGACACTCACAACCAACTCGGCCAGAACATCGTCTTTCAGGATTGGTGCTTCGATCGGGCCCGTGTAGGCGACTTCGGCGTTTACCCGATCTGCAGCCAAGACGGGAAGCAGCATGGAAAGGTCCTGCGCAACCGCAAGTCCCACCAGCGGCAAGTCACCGTTCCAGACCTCTGCATCAGCGACTTTGGTGCCAGCAGTAATGATATCTTTCTGGGCGAACTGACGGAAAGCCCAATCAACGATGCGCTCTGCTTCTTCGGCGCGTTCCGCTGCGGTTTGGAGGCCAGTGATTACCAAAATAACCCGGCGACCACCTTGTTTTGCGCTACCCACAAGGCCGTAACCCGCTTCTTGTGTGTGGCCGGTTTTCAGGCCGTCTGCGCCAATATCAAGCGCCAGCAAAGGATTGCGGTTCAACCGGTTTGAGCTTTCTGTCGGGTCAAATAGAAATTCGCGTTGTGCAAAAAGGGGGTAGTGCTGCGGAAAATCTTTGATCAGCAGGTCAGCAAGCGTGCCTAGATCGCGCATCGACATGCGGTGGTCGGGCGCGGGCCATCCGTTGGAGTTGGTAAAGTTGCTGTCCATCATTCCTAATTGGCGCGCTCGGGCAGTCATCATTTTTGCAAAGCCAGCCTCGGTGCCATCTACGCTAAGCGCTTCGGCAATGACCGCGCAAGCATCGTTGCCCGACAAAATAATGATGCCCCTTATGAGGTCCGCGACACTAACGCGTTCGCCGCGTCTAAGAAACAAAGTAGAGCCGCCATAGTTCATCGCGTATTGACTGACGAGCAGCTCTTCATCCATGCTGAGCCTTCCGTCTTCTACGGCTTCAAGTGCCATATAGAGTGTCATCAGTTTGGACATTGACGCCGGAGGCAAAGGTTTCGATGCGTTCTTGGCGAGCAATACCGTGCCGGTTGTCTGGTCTATGACGTAAGCTGCTGTGGCGCGCGTTTCAAAACTATGGGCAGCGCTGAGGGGCAGCATCAAAAATGCCAAAACGATGAGTAACCGATGGGTCATATGTGCCTCATTGCTGATCTGAGCATGCGCCGTTATCTTGGCGCGCGCTCTTTAGTTGGTGACGTAATAGGCGTCATTAAAGCCGCGTGATTTGACCTTTTTCAATAGCCCCGCGCGTTCAGATGTGCTGGTCGCCGGCCCGACGATGACGCGCCAAAAAGTTTTGTCATTGCTGGTTCCTTGAAGAACTTGGGGGATGATGCCCGCCTGACGCATCGCCTCAGCAGTGTTCTTGGCGTTTTGCTCAACGTTGAAAATGCCAATTTGAATAAACGGCTTATTCAAAGTGGAGATAGCGGGGCGTGGTGTTGGTTTGGCCGCTGGCGGCTGTGTTTTTGACGCATCAATGGCATCGGCGGCGGTGGCCACAATATCCTCGAGAGGCTGCGCTTTAACTGCGGCTGGTTTTTCAATGGCTGTTTGTGCAGGTGTAGTCTGGCTCGGTTCTTCCACTGCTTCACGGCGCAAAGCCGTCACGTTGAGTGGCACCGGCTGTCCCGCTAATACCCCGATTGCGTCTGCGGCATCTGAGGAAAGCTGAAGGCTGGGGCCGGGATTGTTGCGTTCACGACGAAAAAGAGCACCGATAACAAATTTTCCGTTTGCTTGATTGCGAATAATAACCCGCTCGGGATCTTGCACATCTGGGTGGGCCACCCAGACACCACCCAAACTCGGGCGTCCATCCCAAAGGCCTGTTTCTGTCACTTGAAACACGTCGGGTGCTTCAACGTCGCGTTCAACAAGTCGCGCGGTAGTTGCGGGTGTGACGGTTGCATCAGGGCTTGCTTGCAGGGCTTCAAGGGACAACTGGCCGTTCTCGTCACATCCCGAAAGAAGCACAGCCGCTGCCAAAAAAGCGCCAACGGAATGCACTGTTGTGATGCGTTTTACAGCCATAATTTCGTCCGTCCTGTGTACCTGCTGTGCGACAAGGTTGGCCCTATTCGCTATCTAATTGTCGCAACCTTATCGAAAGGTCATGCTTTTGAAAAGCGACGGAAATGCTTTAGGCAACATTCCCCACTTTTCGAATCAAAATTTGCACGCTACACGGTCCGAACGCGGAGGTTTGGCAGAGTGGTCGAATGCACCGGTTTTGAAAACCGACGTACGTGAGAGCGTACCCAGGGTTCGAATCCCTGAGCCTCCGCCATATTATCCCTTTAAGTAATTGATTTATAATTAGATTATTAAATTGGGAAAATTTTACCCTCAACCCTACCCACAACAAAAGCACTGATCTCTTCAGCGTCGATTAGGGGGTTACTTGGTCTGTTTCATTGCATTAAAATGTTACGGCAGACCCCGGAGCACGAGCCCTGCGCCTTGGACCACGGGCTTTTAGTATTAGTGTTACAAATTCATTGAGGGGTGATTTTTTTGGGTTGCCCAGCTGAGGAAGTAGACATTGCTTTCGCAAAGCACTTACGGCTGTTGTGCGGACAAAGATGGCATTGAGGCGCCCTTTACGATTGGCCACTTTTTCGTGCCGCTACTGCACCGAACTGCCCTCGGGCTCGCACAGAAATGGGTAATGGTGAAGGGTAGTTCTGCTTGGGCAATACTGTGCATGGTTCGGGTTGACCGGCCCCGCTTACCCAGAGCTCTTTCGATACTTGAATAG
>NZ_CBFHHE010000053.1:0-8273 GCF_965655635.1 Nereida sp. | reverse complement strand
TACATCTGTGTAAACCCAATGGATAACACCAACGTCGGCCCAGCGAACGACGGAGCCATTCTAGGGGCATACTTCGTATTTGCTGATGCAGATGATGGAGAAGCATCAAAGCAGCTTCTAGATTCAAATGTACAACCAGACTTTTACGTTCAAACTGGTAGTACGCCAACCCAGAGGCTTCATGCCTATTGGCGTGATGCTTGCATCTTAATTCTACTCAGAGTTCGCTCCAAATCCTGGCTAGCGAACGTTACAAAATGTTTCTTCAAAATTAACCTCGAGTTCATATATGGGCATACATTTTGCACCATAAAGAGCAGCAGTACTGGGGATAAAGCTTAGCACAGCCTTTAAAAGAAGTCATAGCCGTTCGGTTTTAGATCGTCGACGTGCGCGACGCTCCGACTTCTTTCCATCATACCAGTCCCGCAAGCTTCTTACCTTCAGCTCGGCATCAGGCGACAACAACATTATAGAATTACGTAATGACCACTCAGTCAGACTGCCACGACACCCCTTTTCTGGCCACAAAGACTTTTCTGACCAAATGTAGTTTGGCCGTAATGATTGGGGTGTTGTGGACCTGTTGGCGACTTCAACGGCCAAATTAGCCATTAAAGTCATAATATTTTCCTCCTCTAGGACTTTTTGACGTGCGACTGAAATGGCAGAATGTGCAGCCTCCCATCGACCGTTTTCCATTTCTTTCACCATTCGTTCAGCTTCAGATACTGGTTCATTAAGGTTTATCATTTCAAAAGCATCACTATGGAAGTAAGCCCCTACATTGCTGCATCCTGCGTAGAAAGGGAAAGACCAGCACAACCAGGGGTCAGTTAGCTTTTCAGTCCATACATGCAGCCCCTCGCCGTTCTCAACAGCCAAGTTAAACTTATACGGCAGTAGGGCATCTGCTTTATCATTAATAGTTTTGAAGCCACGGCCATAAACTACAATATGATCTGGAATTTTTTCCATTAGCGTTTCCACGAGCAGCATTCTTTTTCGGTGATACTCTGTGTAGACTTTGTTCGAGGTGACAATCGCAATTTTGTCTGCTTTGTGTCTTGGCTTTTCTAAAGATTTAAACCAGTCATACCCTCTATGCGCCTGTTTGCCAGAAAAGTCATATCCAGCAAACCAATACCAACAAGTTGCGCGGTGTCGTTTTTCCGTGTCGAGAGGTTTAAGAGTAGTAGTTAGCACTAAGCCAAATTGGTTTAAAAAACGGGAGCTATACGGATGAATGACGTCTGGCTCAGCCGCAATAAAAATAGTGCGGTCCTTCGGAATATGAGTTTTTATGCTGTATGATGCTCGATTGAACGATATAAGCACCTCGGTATCGTCTGGTATAGCCGTCCCAAATGTAAACGTCACGTTTTTCAATTTATTGCTAAAACCAGGAGATTGCTTCAAAAACGCACTAGTTGGGGCATCTGTAAAAACATGAGCCTTCGTCTCCATAGTCACAGCATCCTTATTCTGTTGCAAAACATCAAACGAAATCTCATGCTATTTCTCGTCTACGTATAATTATAATTGACACAATGACGCCACCTGAGTGGGTCGAGGCAATATCGATCTGGTATGATGGACCTGAAAAATACTAATCAGCCTTAACATACTATATGAACACTCCGCGGCGATTAAAGCACTCGAACACCACCCCTCCTTTCAATTCATGTTAATCCATACCTATCTAATTTAATCCAATTCTCCGGGACGATACTTGAACAGTCGTGCTGGTCCGAAATGAACCAAGGGCTGGGAGCAATTACTTTCTTGCCTAAAGCCCCTCCGAGCCACGCTGCCCACCAACTATACGAACTGTTAGCTATTACAAAGTGATCGCATGACATCATAAGCGAAAATTCCTCCAGATCGGTCAACCCCTGCCCCGAAGCACAGATCACTTCATCTGATAGGTCTGATTCTCGAAAGAACCAATCAGGATCATCTGTAAAAGCCACAAACTTTATACCTGGAAACATTGCTCTGAGCATCGACATACCGTTGAGATAATAGTCTTTACTGCACAGCCCAAAATCGGCTTCGTTGAGATAGTCGCCACGGCGAAAATGTAAAGCAGCGACAATCTCACATCTCCACGATTGCCTTATACTCATTGATTTAACAGACGTAATTTTTAGTTCCGACCGAATAATATCTGCATGGCGACTAAAGAACATCTCTGACTGAAAATACCCACGTAGAGTGGCAGGTTTTTTCAACATTGTGTAAACTGGGTCAAATGCTATTTGTTTTTCTTTGTAGTAGCGGCCTAAAGACTTATCCTTAACGTCGAGTATCAGTGAAAGCTGCTTATTCGACAAAACTGCAATGTTTTTTGGTAAGTCAAATTTTAGAATTAGCGGCTGTCTTAGTTTATATTTTTGAAATCCTGAGATGTCTAAAACTAAACTTTGGTTTAAATCTTCAGCGAGCGCCCGAGCGCATGAAAATTGAAAAAGCTGATTTCCAAGACCTCCAATAATTTTACTTCTAATCATCTGACCCTCAACGATTTGTTAAAATTATTCATTAATTTTACGGTCCATATATTTACGGGCTATTTTTTTTACTTTTGCGCGATATAGTGGCCGCTGCAGTTCTTGTTTAAACTTAGCCCAGCCTCTTTTTTTATCACTGATCAAGCTTCCGCCCAAATTATCAGAATTTTCACAAACTCCATTTGGCCAAACAGAAAAAATTGGAACATGATGCTCCCAAACAAGCTGTAAATACGTATCTACAGGTCGATCTATTATTTTTGTTTTAGATAATAATGTTTTAGCAGCCTCACGACTAATAAGTTGAGCCTGCGCGCCCAACCCTACCTGTAGTGGTTGAAACAACGTCACTTTTTTTTCAGTAGAAATATGGCTAGTGGGTTTTTCCCGTAACTTAATCGGAAACCTAATTATGGATCCTGATTGGTATTTTTTTAAAGCCAGGGAAAGCGAATTAGTAAAGTCTGGCTCTACGATATTGACATCGTCTTCCAGCACCAATCCAGCATCAACATCTTCATCAACGATACGCTGCCAGCATTTCCGATGACTTAAAAAGGTCGCAATTTCGGCAGGACGTAGAAAAAATGGGTACTCGGGCTTGATAAGCGAGCGCTGGTAAAATGAATTGTTAACAAAACTTTTCAAAGAACCATCAATGGCCGACACTACTTCTGTTTCAAATGGTAGAGCTTCAATCAACTTTTGCACCTGTGGCGCACGTTGATATGCCCGCTCCAAGTGAATAATAAAACATCGTATTTTAGGTGGAGTAGCTGTCATATTTCGACTTTGGCCCTGAATTTTCTATGGTTGCCGCTGCAGACGGTTGATCCAAAAACGTCTAACAACTTCCATTAATGTTACAACGCTAGGAGTCCCCCGTCACTATTGTTGCCACAAACACTACACGGCGAAGCGTACACGCGCGCGCGCAAAGGCGAATGAGATGAGAACGATTATAATTCACGCAATATTACTTAAGCCTATCTCGCTGAAAGAAATGCTCACCAAAGCGTGCCGTCCTAACCCCTTGATATTATGGCGATCCCTGAAGGACTCGAACCCTCAACCTGCTGATTAGAAGTCAGCTGCTCTATCCAGTTGAGCTAAGGGACCGCTTGAGTGTTTGCATAGCGCTTTGGGTGCAAGCTGCGCAAGGGCGGTGTACGTTTGTTTATGCTCAGTTACTACTTCGGAATTTCCGCACGCCAAAAACGGCAGTTAGCCTTAATGGGTCCAAGCGCCTCGGCGGTTGACGGCGAAGTTCTCGGAGTAGCCGGCAGCTCGCACGTTAGGGCGGCGCGTTTTGGGCTCTTGCACAACTGCCTCGATGCCGTTGTCGCGCGCGTAGTCGACCGCATCTTCTTTACTGTCGAACGTCAACTTAACTTGGCTTTGGGTATCATCAGATGATGTCCAGCCCATCAGTGGATCTACATCGCGCGACGAGGCCGCAGCAAATTCTAGCACCCATTTACGCGTTTTTGCTGTGCCCGAAGACATGGCTGTTTTGGCTGGCTTATAAATACGTGCGCGCATGGTGAACCCTCAAACGTTGGCTGATGCCTATATCCATAAATCTGCGGGTAAATGCAATATCTGCCATACGTCGGTTTGAACTAAGGTTTGACGCTGAAGCGAAAACTCTGAAACGACCGTGGGAGATAGGGGAATGAACCGCTCAGTCCAGGCTACACTCCAGCGCCTAACCCCATCATCTTCAAATACTTGCATTTAATCCAGCTATTTGTTTGATCAACATCCAGCGGCTCCCTTGAACCCACGACAGAAGGCGTCACATTGTATGCTGACCAAAGGGAATCGCTCATGTCTTACGCCCATTCAGATAGCCAGCCACCACGTCCGACAGCACCTGTTTTGGCAAATCCCGCGCCAGACGTGAAAACCCGTGACAAGCTGGAGGGCGGCCTTTCGTTCAAGCTCAACACCGAGTTTGAACCCGCAGGCGACCAACCCACGGCCATCAAAGAACTGTCGACTGGCGTGCTGAACGGCGACCGCGATCAGGTGCTGCTTGGCGCAACAGGCACCGGCAAAACATTCACCATGGCAAAAGTGATTGAACAAACAGGACGCCCCGCGATCATCCTTGCGCCTAACAAAACGCTAGCCGCCCAACTTTATGGGGAGTTTAAAGGCTTCTTTCCCGACAACGCGGTAGAGTATTTCGTCAGCTATTATGACTATTATCAACCGGAAGCCTATGTAGCGCGCTCTGATACTTACATCGAAAAAGAGAGCCAGATAAACGAGCAAATCGACCGGATGCGCCACTCTGCAACCCGTGCGCTTTTGGAACGTGATGACGTTATTATCGTGGCGTCCGTATCGTGCATTTACGGCATCGGTTCGGTCGAAACCTACGGAGCCATGACCCAAGATATCCACGTTGGCAAAATGTACGATCAGCGTCAGGTCATCGCCGATCTGGTCGCCCAACAATACAAACGTAACGACGCGGCGTTTCAGCGTGGCACGTTTCGCGTGCGCGGAGATAGCCTTGAAGTCTTCCCTGCCCACCTTGATGACCGTGCGTGGCGGCTGTCTTTTTTTGGCGAGGAATTGGAAACCATTACTGAATTCGACCCTCTTACTGGTGAGAAAACAGATACGTTCGACAAGATCCGCATTTACGCCAACAGTCACTACGTCACCCCAAAACCGACGATGCAACAGGCGGTTACGGGCATCAAAAAAGAACTGCGGGTCCGGCTTGATCAGTTGGTAGCAGATGGCAAATTGCTTGAAGCACAACGCCTTGAGCAGCGCACAAATTTTGACCTTGAGATGCTAGAGGCCACTGGGGTTTGCAACGGGATCGAGAACTATTCGCGCTACCTGACGGGCCGCGCACCGGGCGAGCCGCCCCCCACACTGTTTGAATTCATCCCAGACAACGCGATTGTTTTTGCCGACGAGTCCCATGTTTCTGTGCCGCAGATCGGCGGCATGTACAAAGGTGACTTCAGACGCAAAATGACGCTGGCCGAGCACGGTTTCCGCCTTCCGTCTTGCATGGACAACCGGCCCCTCAAGTTTGAGGAATGGGACGCGATGCGGCCCCAGTCTGTCTTTGTTTCAGCTACTCCAGCCTCTTGGGAAATCGAACAAGCAGGCGGCGTATTCACAGAACAGGTCATCCGCCCCACGGGGCTTCTGGACCCCGTCATCGAAATTCGCCCCGTTGAGACACAGGTGGATGACCTTTTGGATGAAATCCGCCGCGTTGCAGCGGATGGCATGCGGGTATTGGCCACGACATTGACCAAACGCATGGCAGAGGATCTGACAGAGTATCTGCACGAACAAGGCATTCGCGTGCGCTACATGCACTCAGACATCGATACGATTGAACGGATCGAGATTTTGCGTGACCTCCGCCTTGGAGCATTTGATGTGCTTGTGGGGATCAACCTGCTGCGTGAGGGCCTCGACATTCCGGAATGTGGGCTGGTGGCAATTCTTGATGCGGACAAAGAGGGCTTTTTGCGTTCTGAGACGTCACTGGTGCAGACCATCGGCCGCGCGGCGCGAAACGCCGAAGGCCGCGTGATCATGTACGCGGATAAAATTACCGGCAGCATGGAACGCGCCATGGGCGAAACCGAACGCCGCCGCACCAAGCAAATTGCGTATAACGAAGAACACGGCATCACACCTGAAACGGTAAAGAAAAACGTCGAAGACGTTCTGGCGGGTCTCTACAAAGGCGACGTGGATATGAACCGCGTGACCGCAACCATCGAAAAGCCGATAGCCGGTGATAATCTTGCGGCACATCTTGATGGGCTGCGCGAAGACATGCGCAAAGCCGCCGAAAACCTTGAGTTTGAGGAAGCCGCCCGTCTGCGTGACGAGGTGAAGCGCCTTGAGACTGTCGATTTGGTGGTGTCCGATGATCCTTTGGCCCGCCAAGCAGTTGTTGAGAAGGCCGTTGATGATGCGCAAAAAGCATCGGGCCGCTCAACCGCAGGACGTGCGGGGCAACGGGGCGGAACAAAGCGCAGCAAACGGCGTTAGATCGCCTTTTTACAAAACGAACAAGCGTAGCGGTTTTTCACCGCTGCGTAACTGAGCGTTAAGACATGCTGTCGTAGCAAGCTTGCATGAGTATGCACCGCACCTTTAGCCCCTCGACGGATTGGCAAACGCCAACCAGCATCACCCCGTCGCACATCGACCGGATGGAGCGTGATTTGCGCACCCTACGCCGTGATCTGTTCGATCATCCGCGTGAGATGACGGGGCCTGTGACAGTGAAGCTGGTACAGACGGAAATTGCGCTGCAGGAACTACGTCTTGAGGTGACAAAACTTGGCCACGCTAACTAGCGGACGCGGCCAAGAACTACGACTAGACAGGCGCGTCGCACCGCATCGTCACATTAGCCCGCCCCCTAGTGGACTGCCCCCACTTTAGTCGTACTTCAGATTTATCTGCACCTTGTTCAACTTGCGCCCAAGGCTGACTGAAAACGTCCTAGCTACCAGATTTTGTTTGCTCAACAGGCTGCACCGCCTGAACTGCACACGCCCATCCATCAAAGGGTAAACGCCCTGATGCAGATACGTTCCACGCGGCAGCATCGGTGTTTTGGTCATGATTTATCACAACAGGATTGATCGTAACTGTGCCAACATTATTGAATGTGTTGCTATCAAAAACGATATTTCGATAACGCCCTTTAGCCAGGTCAGCACGACTTGTGTCGATCCTGTCGGCACGTTCGACATTGCCGTTTACCGCCTTGAAAACATTACCTTGAACCGACAATCCTTGGATGAAATGTCCCTCACCATAAGGGGCCACAACCAGCCATGAAAAATCAGATCGCGAGTTGAGCGATATGAAGAAATTCCCAGAAATCGTCAGCCCACCAAACGAGAACTGGTTAGCGAAATCTGGAAAGGCCTCATGCTCGTTGGTCATCTCAATATAATTATTGTCGATATAGTTCCCCGTAACAGCACTCATACAATTCGATTGCGTAAAGATCAGGCCAGCCTTGCGAATACCGTTTGAACCAGCATCCCCATGAAACCAATGATTGCCCGTCACCAAGTTGCCTACGCCAGACAGAACCGCGAAATGCTCAAACAACACAACGGGGTTGTTGCGCAGCTTGGGGTCGTTCGAATTGACGTTCAGCGCCGTTGTTACACGGCCTTCAACCTGAAGCGATTGCTTGTTCGACAGAAACTGACAACGGTCAACAATCATCCCCTGACAGCCACGATCAGCAGACGTGATCCCGCGGCTTTTGGGTTTGTTGATCAAACAATCGAGCACTTCGAAGACAACGCCATCGGGCGCCAACATGATGCCACTTGCACGGCCTGAACACTGTAGTTGGATATTGTTCAAAACCATTTTCGATAGTTTTTCAAAACCACCAAAATCGAGCATATATTTGAAACGCGTGAACGTATAACTCTGGCTTTCCGCGGCCCCGAACAGCGGTTGGCATAGGGTCAACGTGTTTGCGCTGACGTTCACAGACGCCACATAAACCTCACGGCCAACCCCGTTTCTACTTACCAGCGACCCCACCTTAATAGACGCGGCGTTCACGACATTGCGCAGTTTATACGGATCGTTGGGGTCATAGCTGGCACTTGCTGTCACCACATCATCAGCCCAAGCTGTGCTTTCACGGGCTTCAAACATACCGTTTGCAATGACGCGCCGGACCTCAAACCGCGCCCGATTAGGCACCAAAGCAGCCATATCAAGCGG
>NZ_CBFHHE010000052.1:0-8287 GCF_965655635.1 Nereida sp. | reverse complement strand
AGATTGCGAGGCGATTGCGGATCATGGGCGCAGGCCTTTTGCACAGTTCTCGGGATTATATCGCTCGCCATCAAATTTTATTGGGAGTCAACGAGCAAATTGGTGAAACCGTAAACTACGCTGTTCCGGGGGCAGACGGAATGAACTACCTGGATCGCGTAGAGACAGATTGGGCTTTTCGAATTCAGCAGCCAATTGGCTCTAGCGTTCCTTTCCACTGCACAGCTAGCGGCAAGTGTTTTTTAGCCAGTCTCCCGAAGAGGCATCAATTAGCTCTTGTCGAAAGCCTTAACCTTACTGCAATGACGGTGAATACTATAACCGATAAAGCCGTACTCATAGATGAACTAAGCGAGATAAGAGCCAACGGCTACGCCCTTGATAGAGAAGAATTCATGCCCGGTTTGATAGCAATTGCTGTACCGATTTTCGACCTTGAAAATCGATTTGTCGCGGGGTTAGCTTATCATGGACCAACCCAACGACTGAACCTTTCATCCATGATTGAGACTAGAGAAGTACTTATAACTGCAAGCCAAAAATTAGAAAAAATACTTTTTCTGGAGTGATTTTTTGTTGTGTATCATGTCTGCCTCAAGCAAGCTTCAACGGTATTTTAGGACAAAATATACGAATTTCTAACCCACTGTTTAAGCGCTAATGGAGAACTAAGACATTATGAAAATATTTCGTTATTCAATTATATTTTTATACTGTCTCACGTTATCGGCGTTCGCCAATCCTCGGTACTTTCTTTTCCCAGGCGAAGCTATTGAATTTTCTTCTAAATATGATCAAAATTTGAACATCTTCGGTATCGTCAACAGCATAAAAAGCTCGGACAACAGCGAGATCGGTTACGAGTTCAAATTATTGGACCGATCAAATAGCGTTACGGTAATTTACGATAGTTATCTGCCTGAACTCTTCGGACCCGGGATTCCAGCCGTCATCAGCGGTAAATTTAAAAACGACATCTTCGTTGCCACCACCATTTTACTTGAATTTAGCTCAGATTTTTTTCCAGAAGCCGCCCTTAACGAGCTCAAATCTTATGGAGTAAAGATTGAAAATTAAACTGTTTGAAGAGTTAGCCCGTTAGTCTGATTGTGATCCTTTAATTACCGTATTTTAAGAGAAAAATTCAAAGATTTTAACTTAATCAAAGTAATCTTTTACATCCTAATTGGGATATCAGAACTCTAAAGTAGCCGGCCGGAAAATTTAAAAATCGAGGTTTTCAACCGACAACGCGTTGTTCTGAATAAAGTCGCGACGCGGCTCAACGACGTCCCCCATCAGCTTTGTAAAGATGTCATCTGCATCTGCCACGTCTTCAATTTTGACTTGCAACAGGGTCCGCGCATCAGGATCCAGAGTCGTCTCCCAAAGCTGATCAGGGTTCATTTCCCCTAGACCTTTGTAGCGCTGCAGCGACAGACCTTTTTCGCCCTCTTCAAGGACAGCAGCCAACAGATCAAGCGGACCGTAAATTGGTACGGTACGATCTTTGCGATACAACTTGGCAGGCAGGCTATATACTTCTTGAAGCGCCTCAGTCATCGTGCCGGTCCGACGCGATTCACCGCTGCGCAGCATAGGCCCGTCTAGAACCCGCGCTTCCTCAACGCCGCGTAAAATTCGGGTCAAACGCATGCCTTTGTCTTGGGTTGGGCGGCCCGTCCAGCCGCGCTCGTACTCAAGCGCAATCAAGTTCAAACGCTCTGCGACTTTGTCCGCAACGCCCTGCAAATCGGCGTCCAGAACGCCCGGCACAAACGCCCCAGCGATCGCAGCTTGCTCAAGAATATGACGCGGATAGTGGGTTGGGAATGCCTCCAGCACTCGGCGCACTTGACGCGCATCTTCGACGACACGGCGCAAATCTTGACCTGAAATCTCTTCACCCGATTGTAACTGCAAAACAGCACCGTCGATCCCTTGGTCAATGAGGTAATCATCCATCGCCGCTTGGTCTTTTAGGTAAACTTCGGACTTACCGCGTGCCACTTTGTAAAGCGGTGGTTGCGCAATGTAGAGGTAACCCTTTTCGATCAACTCAGGCATCTGACGGAAGAAGAACGTCAACAAGAGCGTCCGAATGTGGGCACCATCAACGTCCGCATCGGTCATGATGACGATTTTGTGGTAGCGCAACTTTTCAATGTTGAACTCGTCACGGCCAATGCCAGTACCAAGCGCCATCACAAGATTACCAATCTCTTGGCTGCCAAGCATGCGATCAAAACGCGCGCGCTCAACGTTCAAAATCTTACCTTTCAGGGGCAAAATAGCTTGCGTCTGACGGTCACGGCCAGTCTGCGCTGAGCCCCCCGCAGAGTCACCCTCGACGAGGAAAACTTCAGTTTTTGACGGGTCTTTTTCCGAACAGTCTTTCAGTTTACCCGCAAGGAAATTTACATCCATGGCCGTCTTGCGACGCGTCAGTTCACGGGCTTTGCGCGCAGCCTCTCGCGCCATTGCCGCCTCAATGATTTTGCCGACAACAATCTTGGCCTCATTGGGGTTCTCGCCGAACCACTCGAGAAGTTTCTCTCCCACAAGGCTTTCAACTGCAGGGCGGACTTCGGACGACACAAGTTTGTCTTTGGTTTGGCTAGAGAATTTCGGATCCGGCACTTTTACCGACAAAACGCAGGTCAGCCCTTCACGGGCATCATCACCCGTAAAGTTCACCTTTTCACGTTTGGCGATGCCTGTATCTTGGGCATATTTTTGAATAGTCCGCGTCAACGCACTACGGAAACCCGCCATGTGGGTGCCACCATCACGCTGCGGAATGTTGTTGGTGAATGGCAGCACATTCTCGTGATAGCTGTCATTCCACCACATCGCGACTTCAACGCCGATGTCGTCTTTTTCACCTTTAACGTAGATGGGCGTGTCCATCACAGAAGACTTTGAGCGATCCAAATATTTAACGAATTCTTTCACGCCACCGTCGTAAAACAACTCACTCTTCAATGCTTCTGCAGGACGCTCATCAACCAAGATGATCCGCACACCCGAGTTCAAAAACGCCAGTTCGCGCAGCCGCTTTTCAAGGGTTTCAAAACTGTAATCAAGATTGCTGAACGTCTCTAGAGACGAAAGAAAACGCACCTCAGTACCTGTCTCTTCAGAGGGGCCTACCCGCTCAAGATGTTTGACTGTATCGCCGCGCTCAAACCGTGCGATATGCTCGGACCCATCACGCCATACACGCAGCTCAAGCCAATCCGACAATGCATTTACAACCGACACACCAACACCGTGAAGGCCGCCCGAAACCTTGTAGGAATTGCTGTCAAACTTACCGCCTGCGTGCAGCTGTGTCATGATGACTTCTGCTGCAGAAACACCTTCTTCTTCGTGCATTCCAACAGGAATGCCGCGGCCGTTGTCACGAACCGAAATGCTCGAGTCATCGTGAATTGTAACCGTGACATAATCCGCATGACCGGCCAGCGCCTCGTCAATCCCGTTATCAACGACCTCGTAGACCATGTGGTGCAGACCAGAACCGTCATCGGTATCGCCGATATACATTCCAGGGCGCTTACGAACAGCCTCTAACCCCTTGAGAACCTTAATAGAATCGGCACCGTATTCCTGCGGTGTGACTGGCGTGTCGGACATGCGATTGTTACCTCGTATTTTCACACTTTTATACGAGGTTTAGCGCTGATTGTCACGCCTCACCGCTATATTTTGCGTCAGGTAAACGGAATGACCAACCCAACCAAAATCAGCAATACTCCACTGGTCAGATTGATCCGTTTTAGGCCTGTTTGAGAGGTCAAGACTGCGCGGATTCGCTCGACAAATACGGCCAAAATTATGTTGCCTGTCAGCGGAACAACAAACGACAATGTACAAATCATAAACGCATCGCGCCACGTTACCTGCGTCAGATCAAAGAACCCCGGTAAGACGCCAACATAGAACAAGATCGCCTTGGGATTGCCGATGATCACCGCAATACCGGCCACAAACCCCGCCATCATGCCGGGTCGAGTTAACCTGCTGTCTGAGCCAAGGGCGCGGTCATAATTACGGATCAGAGAGTATCCCATAACAAAAAATATGATCGAAGCCGCATATCGCAGGACAATCATAAATTCCTCAAACTGAGTGACAAAGACAGACACGCCAAAAATGGCCACGATTGGCCACAGGAAGTCACCCAAAGCCACACCAAGGGCGAGCGGCCAAGCGGACTGAAATCCACCAGATAACCCACGGGCAATCAAAGCCACCCAAACGGGTCCGGGCGTCATGAACAAGACAAGCAGCGAGCCCGCATAAAGAAGCGCGCCCGCCAAATCGATGGTCATGCAATGTGCCCTTCGTCATTGAGCGGCCAAAACGGATTACACGCGACCTCCCAAACATGGCCATCTGGATCAGCGAACGCCCCAGAATAGCCGCCCCAAAAGATAGCCGCTGGTTTCTTCACAGGTTTGGCGCCTGCACTTAATGCCAAGTCATACGCCGCATCGACTTCGGCCTCGGTTGGGTAGTTTTGTGACAGATTTGACGCGCCACACCCCAAATCGTCGATGCTCAAATCAAGATCTTCAGCCATTTTCCCAAGACTGTAGAGCCCAAACTTAGCGCCGCCGATATCGTAGAAAGCGACATCATCCGTCGCTTCTTCCAAAACCCAACCAAGCGCCGCGTAGAAAGCTTTCGACACAGCCAAATCGGCGACACCTAAAGTGATTAACGTAACTCTGTTTGCCTGCACTGCACCCACTCCATTACTAAACGCTCGCTTCGCGCACTGTATCCGCGTCAACTTCAAGGTACGTTGCCCGCTCTCCCAATGCATCAAACAAATGTGGTTCTGTCCCCGTCATCCACGCCTGCGCGCCCAAGGCAGTTATTTCATCATAAAGTGCCGCACGGCGTCCTGCATCAAGGTGTGCCGCTACTTCGTCCAACAACAGTAGAGGCGGCGCACCAACATCGGCAATAAGCGCCCGCGCATTCGCTAAGATCAGCGAGATTAACAGCGCTTTCTGCTCACCTGTTGAACAATCTCGCGCAGGAACGTCTTTGACCGCATAAACCGCATCAAGATCACTGCGATGAGGACCCACCAGCGTGCGCCCTGCCCGTAAATCTTGCGCACGACTGCCTTGAAATGCTTGCAGCAAGTCATCCTCATTGCCAATCGGCGCGTCCTCGACCTCAAGCAACGATAGCGTCGCTGTCGGAAAACTTGTCTGCGCCGCTTCCTGTGCTGCCGTCAGCTTCATGACCGCATCACGCCGATTGCGCATAATGGCCATGCCGCTATCCGCCATCTGCACTTCAAGCGCACGATACCAATGTGGATCCTGAACCATATCCTTCAGAAGGCGGTTCCGCTCGCGCATAGCTTTTTCATATGACAGGGTTGCTTCCGCATGTGTCGGGTGGAAGCTCATGGCCATGCGGTCTAGAAAACGACGACGCCCATCTGCGCCCTCAATCCAAAGACGGTCCATCGCTGGGATCAACCACAAGACCCGTGCAATCTGTCCAAGCGCTATCTGGGTGGCCGCTTTGCCATCAATTTTAACTTGGCGGGCAGCGTGATCTTTTGACCACGTCTCTACCTCATAACTTTGACCCGAAGCAGATAGTTCACCAGTCACCTTCCAGCCCAATGCCTCTGGACGGCGGGTCATGGCCTCGGCAGATGCGCGGCGCAAACCACGTCCTGGCGACAGTAAGCTTACCGCTTCAATCAGGTTAGTTTTTCCGGCACCGTTTGCGCCAAATATTGCCACAGGCCGCGCATCACACTCAACGACAGCGCGTTTGTGCGATCTAAAATGGGACAGGCTCAGGCGTGAAAGATGAAGTTCACTCACACGCGCATCGGCATGACGACGTAAATCGCCGATTGGTCATTGCCTTCGCGCATCAGCGTGGGATCGCCAGCTGAATTGAACAAGAAGACAGCATTCTCGCGGTCTACCTGACTAGCGATTTCAAGCAGATATTTTGCGTTGAAGCCAATCTCAAGACGCTCATCCCCATACGCAACGGCAAGCTCTTCTTCGGCCGCGCCCGCATCGGGGGCGTTCACTGACAGAACCAAACGGTCTTCATCAAGCTGCAGCTTCACAGCACGGCTCCGCTCGGAGGATACAGTTGCCACACGGTCAACAGCCTTTGCAAAGTCCGCTGCATCAACTTCCATCTTGCGCGTATTTCCCTGTGGGATAACGCGCGTGTAGTCAGGAAATGTGCCGTCAATAACTTTGGACGTCAGCGTAATCGCAGGTGTCGCAAACCGGATTTTTGTCTCCGAGACAGACACCGCGATCTGAACTTCGTCATCATCCAGAAGTTTGCGCAGCTCGTTAACAGTTTTGCGCGGCACGATAACGCCAGCCATGCCAGACGCGCCCTCAGGCATATCCGCATCAATTCGCGCCAGGCGGTGACCGTCAGTCGCGACTGCGCGGAGCACATGACCCCCATCACTGTCCGCGATATGCAGGTAAACACCGTTCAAATAATACCGTGTTTCTTCGGTACTGATCGCGAACTTTGATTTATCAAACAAACGGCGCAGCACAGGTGATGGAGCGCCGAAATTCGTTTGATACTCAGACGACGCCATAACTGGAAAGTCTTCTTTCGGCAGGGTCGCGAGATTAAAATTGGAGCGTCCAGCTTCAACGGTCAATCGGCCAGCGGCACTGTCATCCGTCAAAGTAACCATGGCACCGTCAGGCAATTTGCGAACGATTTCATGCAATGTCACGGCAGACACAGTCGTCGCGCCAGCGCGCTCAACCATGGCATCCGCTTTATCAACAACCTCGATATCAAGATCGGTCGCACGGAAAGAAACGCTGTTTCCTTCAGCCTCGATCAAAACATTCGCAAGGATCGGAATTGTATTGCGCCGCTCAACAACCGATTGCGCTTGGCTCACTGCTTTTAAAAGCGTGGCCCGTTCAATGCTGAGTTTCATCGACTCACTCCTGCCGCCAATTCTGACCGCACTAAGCACGGTGCTAGAGCGGGCAGATTACCTCATAACAGGCTCGCAGCAAGTGCTTTTCTGCTACGCTTCCAGAGTACGACGTAGCATTTCCAGATCATCAGCAATATGGCTATCAATCTGACAAAGCTCGGTGATTTTCTTAACCCCGTGCATCACTGTTGTGTGGTCACGGCCACCAAACTTGCGTCCGATTTCAGGCAATGAGCGTTGTGTCATGGTCTTGGCCAAGAACATTGCCACCTGACGAGGCCGTGCAAAAGCACGTAGGCGTTTGGGACCCACCAAGTCGGATTGGCGGAGATTATAATGATCACAAACGACACGCTGGATTTCTTCGATGCTTACTTTGCGATCACTTTCCCGAAGAGTATCAGTCAAACATTCTTGCACCAATTCAAGATCAACAGGGCGGCCCACGAGATGCGCAAAAGCGAACAAGCGCGTTAGCGCCCCCTCAAGAACGCGGACGTTCTTTGAGATACGGTGCGCCAGAAACTCTAGCACATCATCGTTGATTTTCACGTCAGGATAAGAAGCGCCATACATCTCGGCCTTGGACTGCAGAATACCAAGGCGCAGCTCAAAGTTCGTGGGGTGCAAGTCCACAATCAAACCTGACTGAAGGCGGGACTTGATACGCTCTTCAAGGTCTTTAATTTCACCAGGCGCACGGTCTGCAGAAATAATGATCTGTTTGTTGGCACTGATCAACGCGTTGAAAGTATGGAAGAACTCTTCCTGTGTGCTGTCTTTACCCGCAATAAACTGCACGTCGTCAATCATTAAAATATCAACGGAATGCAGCATGGCCTTAAAGTCCATGGTTTTCCGGCTACGGATCGCTTGGATGAAACGGTACATGAATTGATCGGCTGATAGATACAGCACGCGCTTCTCAGGCTGACGGGCTTGCAACTCATGGGCGATCGCATGCATCAAGTGGGTCTTACCTAGACCTACGCCACCGTATAAAAACAGTGGGTTAAAAGTAACATCGCCACCCTCTGCGACACGGCGCGCAGCAGCATGAGCCAACTCGTTTGGCTTGCCCACAACAAAAGTATCAAACGTGAATTGAGAGTTGAGGGGATTGCCCTGCATATCCATTTTTGGCGCTGCGGCAACGGGGCGATCCGTAGGGGTAGGAGCAGGGGTGGCACGAGGGGCGCCGCGGCTGACCTGAAAGCTCAGACGGTCAGCCTGCAGGCCGTTCATGTTCAGCTGGTACAGAATAGCATCTGCATAGTTGGATTGGACATAGTTGCCCATAAAAGC
>NZ_CBFHHE010000051.1:0-8418 GCF_965655635.1 Nereida sp. | reverse complement strand
GCTGTGGGTGCGCGGTAATGAATATAAAAATGATGTCTACATCTTGCCCAAGCATTTGGACGAGAAGGTAGCGCGTTTGCACCTTAAGCGTATTGGCGTGAAGCTGTCCCAACTGGATCCAGAGCAGGCAGCTTACATTGGTGTTTCACCAGATGGTCCATTCAAGCCAGAGCACTACCGCTACTAAGCTTACGATGAAAAGTATTTGAAACGCCGCCGGGTCAAACTGGCGGCGTTTTGCGTTTAAGGTCTGGGTGAAATGCACGGCGCCATACCGCACTCAAATTTTCCCTTTGACGTGGCTGACTTAGCGCTTACCCTATGCACACGGGGGGGCAAGGTGGTTGTCCGGTAGTATTTTAACGAGCGGACTTACGATATGGGTAAGCGCGACGACTTAATTGCGAAATATGCTGATGACTTGAAGAACAAATGCGGGATGACACCTGACATTGATCTATTAACCAAAGTGACAATCGGTTGTGGTCCGGCGATCTATAACGCTGATGCGTCCACAGTAGCCGCAGGTCAGCCAGCGGAGCTTGAAACGGTCAAGAACAATTTTCTAATTAAAAAGTTGGGACTTGCAGATAGTCCCGAACTTGATGCGGCGATTACATCAGTTTTGGCAACCTACGGTATGTTCGAGCGCAGCAAATATCGTGCCGTGGTCTACTATATGCTGACCAAGCATTTTGGAAAAGAAGCTGTCTACGGCTGATTGATTATGGAGGGGCGCCGTATTCAGGGCGCCCTTTTTACGTTAATAGTCCCTTACTGTGCTGAATTTGAAAGATATTTTATATATCAAAAGCTTGCACCGAAAGGTTCGAATAGGTAGACGATCAATACGAACCAAGAATGGTTTGGACCTTTTATATTTGAACACGTGTGGTGCTAGGGAGCACGTGGGGTGAATGAGGGGTCCAAGGGGTTGGACCCCTCATTTTATGTTTCGCACCCAGCCATCTGACAAATCTTATTCCAATGTTCCTCCGCCACTGGCTGTACGGACAACCTTGGCGATTTCACCAGCGGCATATCATTAAAGAATGGATCGCCTTTGATCTCAGCCAGTGAAACAGAGCGGGACAGTTTTTTGACTGCTTTGATGTCCACGCACTGCCAGCGGTCTTGCTTTGTTGTGCTGTCTTGGTGTGCTTCTGAAATGACCTCAACGATCCCCACGACAGCTTTTTCATCTTGCGAATGATAAAAGAAGCCGCGGTCACCAACGGCCATTTCACGCATGAAATTACGCGCCTGATAATTACGCACGCCGTCCCATTCTTCGCCAGTGTCGCCTTTGGCTACCTGATCCGCCCAACTCCACGCACTTGGCTCAGATTTGAACAGCCAGTAGTTCATCCGCCAATGACCCTGTTCCAGTGGAGTAATTCCACGCTCTCAAACAGACCAGCAAGGGCATAGGGATCTGATGCTGCCCAATCCTTGGCGTCAGCCATGCTTTGCACATCCAGAATAACGACAGAGCCGATCATCTCGCCGGTATCACTCAAAATTGGACCCGCTTGCTGCACGACACCGGTCGACTTGATGTACGCAAGGTGCGCATCCCGGTTCGCTTTACGCACATCAAGTGCGCCGTCTTTGTCTTTAGCTATCAGACTTACAAGCATTAGCTTTCCTTCTTTAAGGGTCTATTCAAAAGTGATTTGACCGCATCTTGGACGGTCATCTGTCCGTCTACAAGTGCCGCTACGGTTTCAATAATCGGCATGTCACCATGATTTAGGGATGCCATTGCTTTCGCAGTTGCTGCGCCTTCGACAGTTTCCTCAGACGCCCACATTTTACCCGCACCAATCCCCAGTCCGTATCTAAAATTGCGCGAGGTTTCTGACGACGCCGTTAGGGTCAAGTCACCTAGGCCAGCCAGTCCCATAAGCGTGTCGCCTCTGGCCCCAAGAGCTTCTGCGTAGGTCCGCATTTCAGAAAACCCGCGTGTCAGAATTGCTGCGCGCGCACTTTCGCCGAGGCCCGATCCGATGGCTACTCCACACGCAATTGCAATCACGTTCTTTAGCGCACCACCAAACTCAACACCGCGCCAATCATCTGTGAGATACAGTCGAAGCGTTGGCGTGCTCAGGGCGTTTTGCAGGTTGGGCCCGTCATCGCTCATGGCAAGGGTAAGCGCTGTGGGAAGGCCCGCGGCGATGTCCTTGGCAAAGCTTGGCCCACTCAAAATACCAATGGGCCCACCAAGATCGGCCTTTTGTATTAAGCCAACGGGCCCAAGTCCCGATTTTAAATCTACACCCTTGCAGCAAGCTATCAGCGGTCTGTTTCGCAGTGCTGTCTGCTCTTGACGTAATATCGTCGACAGCTGCTGTGTGGGCGTTGCAATCAATACTGTGCCTTTGCCAGTCAGCTTGTCTGTAACGATCACATTGGACGGCAGCTTATAGCCAGGTAGCCTACGCTTGTTCTCCCGATCCGCATCGATTAGCGCCGCCGTTCTAGCGTCCCGCGCCACCAAAACAATATCGTCGTTCGTAGCCAAAGTAATGGCAAGAGCGGTGCCAAAGGCGCCTGAACCCAAAATGGTGATGGTCATGCTTTGGCCCCCTTTTTGCCTGAGCCAAGCATTGGTGCCGCGGTTTGATCGAGCGGCCATCTGGGGCGCGCTGATAGGGTCAAATCGTCGTAGTGGCCTAGTGCAAAAAGTTCTGCTCCAGCATAGGCAATCATGGCCGCATTATCCGTACACAGGCTTAGAGGCGGGGCTACAAATGGCAGATTTTGGGCATTACAAAGCTCAACCAAGCCCTGACGAATGGTCATGTTGGCAGCTACGCCTCCGGCAACCGCAATGGCCGTAGCATCTGGGCAAAGCGCGATGGCGCGCCGTGTTTTTTCCACCAACACATCTGTGACGGCGTTTTGAAACGCGGCGCAAAGATCACGTCGATGCGCTTGCGGTAACCCGCCGTGCTCTTCAACAATCGTGTCACGCGCGCGTAATAAAGCAGTTTTGAGACCAGAAAATGACATGTCGCAGCCGTCACGGTCTAAAAGTGGGCGGGGCAATCTAAAGGCTTTGGGATTGCCGTTTTTTGCTTCGTTTTCTACCGATGGTCCGCCCGGTTGTGCCAGTCCCAAAAGACGCGCGGTTTTGTCGAACGCCTCCCCGGGGGCGTCATCAATTGTGCCGCCAAGTCGCCTGTAGCTTGTTGGTGATTTCACTTCTAAAAACTGACAATGCCCGCCCGAGACGAGCAGCATCAAATAGGGATATGCAATACCGTCACTAAGGTGTGGTGTTAAGGCGTGACCCGCCAAATGATTAACGCCGATCAGTGGCTTTCCTGATCCTGCCGAAAGCCCTTTTGCGCACATGACACCGGCTAAGACCCCACCAATAAGACCTGGTCCAGATGTTACCGCAATTGCGTCTACATCATTCAGAGTTTTACGTGTCTGCTCCAGCACTTTTGCCACACAGCCATCCAGCTTTTCGGTGTGCGCGCGCGCGGCAATCTCAGGAACGACACCGCCAAAATCACTGTGAAGCTGCGTCTGACCTTCAACCACCTGCGCCAGAATGTTCGGTCCTTCGGCACTCACCTGTACGATTGCCGCAGCGGTATCGTCACAGCTGCTTTCAAGACCCAAGATGGTCAGAGGGGGGCCATTGCGTGTCATCATGCTGCCAGCTACCATTTGCGCGATATGCAAACAATGCCTTCTGCTCGCCCCACATTGATCGTCACCCGCCCTGAGCCCGACGCGGCGCAGTTCGCAGAGCAGGCGCGCATGACGCTAGGCGCAGCCGTAAAGATTGTTTGTGCACCGCTTATCGAGATTGAGCCGCTTTCTCCAGCAATAGAATTTACCCATGATGAGCAGGTAATTTTCACGTCGCGTAACGCTGTGCGTCTTGCGCCGAGTGGTGTGGGCCGAACGGCTTTTTGTGTTGGTCAGCGGACCGCAGAGCTTGCATTGGCCGCGGGCTATCGCGCTGTGTCTGCGGATGGTGATGCATCGGACTTGATAACCTTGCTCAAGGCTCAGTCATCAGGACCATTGGTTCATGTCCGCGGGGAACAGACTACGCTCAGCTTTTCAAATGCTCTGGCAGCGTCTGGTTTGGTCGTTCGTGATATTGTTGCGTACAGACAGGTGGCCAAAGGGCTACCCGCAGATGTTTTGTCTAAGATACTTCGCGAACAAAGCACCATTGTGGCCGCTTTCTCTGCAAATGCAGCTGAGGTTCTATCAAAGCATGTTGCGGGAAACGAAGCTGCCTCAACGCTTGTGGCGATTAGTTCAACCGCTGCGGCGCCGTTGGCGGGTTTCTTTGCGAAGACCGTGGTGGCATCGACAACAGATGCAGCGGGGCTTCTTACGGCGGTGGAGGTGATCTGCGATGACTTGGACGAACAGACATCCGGCTGATGTGATGCGATTGATTAGTGTATTGTTGAGCGTAAGCAAGATTCGAGGGAGTTAACTAGGTGGCCGAAAAGACATCTGAAGAAGAACCGATCACTGAAAAAGTTGACCCTGCGTTGGATGAAGCGGTCGTAGATGCAGCTGCTGATGATGCTCACGAAATGGACAGTACACCTGAAGAGGTAGGTTCTGACGAAGCCGCTTTTGAGCAGGATGAGACGCTAAAAGAAGAGCCAAGCGATACGAAGACCAGCCCAAAGGGCGGTATTTTGCCGATGCTGGGTGCAGGCGTTTTGGTGGCTTTGCTTGGTTTTGTCGCGGGGCGTGCGGATGTTATTCCAAACGATGCGCTTCCTGAGTTTTTACAACGCGACAGCGCGCTTGCAGAAACAGTTGCGGACCAAAAGGTGGCTTTGGATAACCTTGAGCAACGCTTGGCTGATTTTGCGAAGGCTGATGACATCGCCGCACTTCAATCTCAATTGATCGAAACGGCGGACGATGGCACGGCCGCGCGCGCCGCTTTAGCGGACGAAATTGCTAATCTTCCCGTTGTGACAGACAGCGCAGCGAACGTTGATATTGCAGCGATACAAGATTTGATCGATGCGCAGAATTTGAAAATTGCAGCACTGACTGAACAGCTTCAGGCACAAACAGAGCAAACTGAAACAAGTGTGGCGCAGCTTGAAGCCGCCGCCGTTGAAGAGGCGCTTTTTGCGCAGGCGCGTGCTGCATTGTCCCGCGTTCAGGCGGCTATCGAAACTGGTGCACCTTTTGGTTCGGCTTTGGCTGATTTTTCAGAAGCTAGCACGGCTAATGTGCCGGAAGTTTTGCAAGCTGTCGCAAGCACCGGTGTTCCGGCGCTGGCTTCTGTGCAGGATGAATTTCCACCCCTTGCACGTCAGGCACTTGCTGCGGCACGCTCGGAAACGCCAGTTCCCGAAACTACCGTTGGAAAGCTGTCAGCTTTTCTGGCCCGTCAGACCGGAGCGCGCTCTGTAACGCCGCGTGAAGGATCCGATGCCGATGCTGTGCTGTCGCGTGTTGAAGCTGCTGTGCGCAAAGGTGCGCTAAACGATGCGCTAGCGGAATTGGATACGCTTCCAGAGACGTCTAAATCTGTTTTGTCGCCCTGGGCCGAGGCTGTAAAGCGCCGGCTTGATGCCAGTACTGCTGCTGCTCAATTGGCGGCATCCCTTAAATCGAACTGAGGTCACGCATTATGCTTTGGTCCCTTACTAAAATTCTTGTTTTTGTTGCATGTGTGGCCGCTCTGGCGTTTGGCGCGGTTCAGCTTTTGGAAATGGAGGGCGGCGTTCAGATTACCTTCAACGGGGTTGAGCGCACCTTTGGCCCCCTTCAAACGGCCATTGCTTTTGCGGTGTTGGTCGCCGCGCTTTACATTGTACTGAAAGTATTAGGTCTGATTGGTGCTGTGCTTCGCTTCATCAATGGGGATGAAACCGCGCTGTCTCGTTACTTTGTGCGCAACCGCGAGCGCAAAGGGTTTGATGCGTTGTCCGAAGGACTGATGGCGCTTGCTTCAGGCGAGGGGCGTTTGGCGATGTCAAAGGCCAGCAAAGCTGAGCGGTATCTACGTAAACCTGAGCTTACAAATTTGATCACTGCGCAAGCGGCAGAGATAGTCGGTGATATTAAAAAAGCGGACCAAGTTTACAAAGAGCTATTACAAAACGATCAGACCCGCTTTGTAGGTATACGTGGAATTATGCGCCAAAAATTGGCTGCTGGTGATACGGATATGGCGTTGGCCTTGGCGGAAAAAGCTTTCGCTTTGAAGCCCAAGCATGAAGAAACGCAAGACGTTTTGTTGCGACTTCAGGCCCAGAAAGAGGATTGGAGCGGCGCGCGCAAAACGCTTACCGCAAAGTTGAAGCATGGGTCGTTGCCGCGTGATGTGCACAAACGCCGTGATGCGGTTCTGGCGCTGTCAGAAGCAAAGGCGATTGTTGCAGATGATAGCACGATCGAAGTGAAAGAGGCGGCGATTGAGGCAAACCGGCTATCGCCAGATTTAATTCCGGCGGCCGTCTTGGCAGCGGATTCTTATACCGCAGCCGGTGAAGGGAAATATGCGGCGCGGGTTTTGAAAAAGGCGTGGGGTGCGCATCCTCATCCTGATCTAGCGGCTGCCTTTGCACGAATTTCGCCCGAAGAAACTCCGGCTGAGCGCCTCAAGCGGTTCAAAGCCTTGACCCGCATTGCCCCTGATCACGCCGAAACAAAAATGCTACTTGCTGAGCTGCATATCGCGGCTGAAGATTTTCCAGCAGCGCGCGTTGCGATGGGGGATTTGGTGGGAAGCAACGCGACAACGCGCAGTTTAACAATTTTAGCGGCGATAGAGCGTGGCCAAGGTGCCAGTGATAATGTTGTGCGCGGTTGGTTGACGAAGGCGCTCACTGCGCCGCGTGGCCCGCAGTGGGTTTGCGAGAACTGTCAGAATATTCACGCAGAATGGGCGACGACCTGCTCAAATTGCGGCGCTTTTGATACGCTTGCGTGGCGCACGCCAACAACTTCTGACGCGACGATGCCGTCATCTACGGAAATGCTGCCTTTGCTTGTTGGCACGCCCTCAGCATCCGATGTGGATGATGCCGAAGTTATTGATGAGGCGCCAACTGGCGTCGATGCGCCGAAGAAATATTGATCGTGTTCAACTATTTTTCGGCGTGCTCCTTATTAAATTTCAGCGATTAGTCCTGTCAGAGTTACTTTAGGATAGTCAAGGGCTTGTTTCAGGAAATAATTGTTCTACTCTCCCTAACATTCTTGGAGGTCCAAGAAGCATGGCTTCGTTATCAGAGGTTAGTAAGTTTCGTTACCCTGTGATGTGAAGCCGAATAAATAAGCGACCCCGTAATGGGTTTCGCTGATCGATTCCTTGGGAGGGACTATGACAAATACACTTAACCGCAGAAAGTTTTTGCGCGGCTCGGCCGTTGCCGGCGCTGCTGCTTTGGCGACACCAGCAGTTGCGGCCAACCATGGCACAACACTGAAAATGCAAGCTGCTTGGGGCGGCGGTATTTTCCTTGAAAATGCACAATCGTTCGCAAGCCGCGTTAACGAAATGTCTGGTGGCTCATTGTCCATCGAAGTGCTGTCTGTCGACTCAGTCGTGAAGACAAGCCAGATGCAAGATGCGGTTCACCGCGGCGTTCTCGATGCAGCTCACTACGTATCAGCCTACTGGTACGGCAAGTCCAAAGCTGCATCACTCTTCGGCACGGGCCCATGCTTTGGCTGGTCAAGCCAAGAGATGCTCGGCTGGATCCACGCAGGTGGTGGTCAAGAGCTCTTTGATGAGCTGATGGACAGCCTGCGCTTGAACGTTGTGTCTTTCTTCAACTCACCAATGCCAGCGCAGCCACTTGGGTGGTTCCAGGAAGAAATTAAAGACGCAAGCCAGATGAATGGCCTGAAGTACCGTACTGTTGGTCTTGCTGCTGACGTTCTGCTCGAAATGGGCATGTCAGTTGTGCAGCTGCCTGGCGGTGAAATCCAGCCAGCGATGAAGTCCGGTCTGATTGACGCGGCTGAATTCAACAACCCAACATCTGACCGTGACTTCGGCATGCAAGATGTTTCCAAGCACTACCACTTGGCATCATATCACCAGAGCCAAGAGTGCTTCGAAGTTACATTCAACAAAGACAAGTTCAACGGCCTGTCACCTGAGCACCAAGCGATCATCCGTAACGCGTCAATGGCTGAAAACTCCGGCTTTTACTGGGGCAACACCAAGCGTTACTCAGACGATCTGATCAAACTGCAAGAGCAGGACGGCGTGAACGTATACCGTACACCAGATTCCGTTATGGCAGCGCAGCTCGAAGCATGGGACAAAGTTGCAAACCGCATCGCGGGCGACGATCCATTCTTCGCGAAGGTTATGGATTCACAAAAGGCATACGCCAAAGATGTGATGAACTACCTCAACCTGAACCAGCCTGATTACAAACTGGCGTA
>NZ_CBFHHE010000050.1:0-9052 GCF_965655635.1 Nereida sp. | reverse complement strand
CTTCCATAGAATTAGAGGTGCAGTCTCCAAAACCAACTCGACTAGTTTGTGTGGTTGAGTAGGTTGCAGGCTGCACACCATACGGCTCAGAAGGCACGCAGGCGGCACAAAAGGCAAAAGTTGAAAGTAAAACAGTTTTTAGATTGGCTCTCACTTTATACATTTTTCGCCACCTGTTGAGCAAATTAAGATTTTAGCAACATGCCAACCGCTTATGCAAAAATCAATGCTCGACCAATCCCACCTAGGGCGTTTCAGCTCGCGCCGATACACCCGCACCTCGCCGTCCAGTATCAGATGTGTATCATCCCGCAGTTGCCGTATGTCATGCTCCTCAGCACAACACTACGGCAGAGCACACCAACAAGTCTACGGAAGTGTGTTCGGTTCGCAGCTCAGCATTAGGTCGTGACTTGCAGGGAGAACGGTTCGCTGTGCATATTTAGTGTCATTTGTGGACCGTGCAATTTGGAGTTTTTTGATATGCCATCTGCCTTACCAACTCTTCATTTATTTTGCGGTAAGATCGCTTCGGGTAAATCAACATTAGCCAAACAGCTTGGGAGGTTAGAGCAAACCGTTATGATTGCTGAAGATGACTGGCTAAACATTCTTTATGTTGGAGAGATTTCTTCACTTTCAGATTATGTGCAGTCTATGGCAAAGCTTCGCAAAATCATTGGGCCTCACGTTGTATCATTATTGAATTCGGGTGTTTCAGTTGTTCTGGATTTTCAGGCAAACACAATTGAATCTCGGAAGTGGATGCGGGACATCTTGGGTCAAGCAACTGCGGCCCACAAACTTCATGTGATGGAGGCCTCTGACGCGGTTTGTATTGCACGACTACATGAACGCAATCAGCAGGGTGACCATCCTTTTGCTGCAACAGAAGATCAGTTTGAGCAAATTACCAAGCACTTTGTATTACCTTCTTCAGAAGAAGGGTTCGATATAGTGTTACACAGGTCTGGCGATGCGCCTTGATTGAAGCAAATCTGTGTATATCCCGTAGCTGCTATTGAATGTATTGATGCTCAAAACTTTGCCACGGAAGAGCGCTGATGAATTTTACAAAACTTGCTATTTCTAGGTCTGCAGAAATCACAGCGCTTTTTGAGAACACGTTCTCCGCATCAGAGGGTGCGGAGGAAGGGCAAGCAATAGGTGACTTAACTCGTCGAATTATGGCGAAAACGGCTCTGGAGGATTTGTATGTATTTGGAGCAACTTCGGGAGCCGATATTGCTGGAAGCATTATGTTCACACGACTGACATATCCGAACTCTGATCAAGTAGTATTTGTTATGGCTCCTGTTGCTGTTGCATCTACAGTCCAAGGGCAAGGCATTGGGCAGAAGTTAATTGTGTTTGGACTTGCAGAGCTAAGAGCGGCTTCAGTGGATGTTGTTGTGACGTATGGAGACCCCAGCTATTACACCAAGTCTGGATTTAACGTCATAACCGAAGATCAGATTGCAGCGCCGTATAAGCTGCAATTTCCCGAGGGCTGGTTAGCTCAAAGCTTAAACGGTAAGCCCTTGCCTAATTTAGCAGAGCCTTGCCGTTGTGTGGCCGCATTTGCCGACCCGCAATTTTGGTGAGCATGGCTTGTGTGTCCCAAGCCATGTTCGCCCAAAACTCCGCCAACACAGTGTCCGCAACAAAGCTGTAGCCAACACTGTGTTCAACACCGTGATTCAGAAGTCAAAATAACGAGTAACACGGCAAAAAGTGTGTGTTTGGTGTGTTTTTGAAAAACACAACTTAAGCGTGTATGGCGCTCGACTAAGTCATTGATATTACTTAATAAATGGTGCCCGGGGGCGGAATCGAACCACCGACACGAGGATTTTCAATCCACTGCTCTACCCCTGAGCTACCCGGGCACGGGATGGGGTTGAACCCCTAGGGTGGCGCCGTTCTAGGTCAGGCATCAGGTGGTGTCCAGCGCCTTTTTGCCCAATTGTGTATTTCACAGTCATTCGCGCTGGTGAATGTTTTTCGCAGCCCGCTCGGCTTCGATTTCAAGTGCATCTACGATCTGATCCACGTCATCTGGATCCGTGCTGGCAATTGCATAATCACCGCCAAGCCACTTGGCCAAATCGATGTCGGCACAGCGCTTGCTGCAAAACGGTTTGTAACTTTTATCCGCGTCGCGTTTGCAGATAGGGCAGGGCATCAGCTGTCTCCGAGAAGCACGTTAAGGGGGAGGCGTTCGCGTTTGCGTTGAATTTCAAAGTGGCCAAGCGGCGTCCACCCCACAAGGGATGTTTCGATTGGATCGCTCTTGAACGCTTGGCGAAGCGCACCCTCAACTTGTCGCCGGTCGGCTTTGGTCATTGGGGCGAAATCGATTGTGATCTGTCCGCCAAGCCCGCGCAGTCTAAGTTGCCTCGCCAGCTCTTTGGCGGCCCAAAGGTTAGCTTTCAGCCCTGATGCGGGCGATGTGTCTGCTCCGGTGTTTACGTCCACGGCGACCAAAGCACGGGTGGGTTCGATGAACATCGTGCTTTGGGCAAACCGTACGTCGATGTTGGTTAGCCCGTCCAATTGATCGAGAACGTTGCAGTCTTCAAAGCTGCCAGATTGCTGGGCAACTTCAGCAGGTTCGGTCCACTCGCGCCAAGCCAACAGATGTGGCTGATCCCCTTGCGACAAGACAGCAGGCGCTTCGGCTTCGGATGCTAAAACCGTATCCGCCGCAGTCAACATTGCGGCAATATCTTCAGCGATGTCATCGTCATCCGCGCCAAAACTGGCCGAGCGTAGGATCACGCCATAGGGGGCATCCCCGGCCACGTCGTGCAGGATTGTTTTGAGGCGAACGCGTTCTTCTTCGTCGCGTATCTGGCGGCTGATGTTCAGCCCCTGCGCGGAAGGGGTTACAATTGCGTAGCGGCTTTTGAAAAGCAGTTTCGCCGTCACGGGGATGGCTTTGCCGCCTTCCGCGTGTCCTGTGACCTGAACCAATATACGGGCCCCTTGGGCGATGCCTTTGGTGCCGCGCAAAAATCCTTGGCCGTCTGGTGTGCTGACGAAGATGCCGCCTTGGCCTTTGACGGGGCGGTCTGCGCGCGCCGCGTAAATGGTCCCAACAGTTGGCGTTCCGGCGGGAGGTGCGATCAGGATATCGTCAAGGCGTCCGTCGACCAGCAGTGCCGCGGCTTCGATGCCGTTGAGGTGATCAAGTGCAATCTGGCGACCCTTCATGAGGCGGCTCCGTAAATTGGGTAGCCCGCTGCTTCAAGCAACGCGGCAGTTTGTGCAAGCGGCAAGCCCATGACGGCAGAGTAGCTGCCAGAAATCCACGGGATGAATGCTCCAGCAGGGCCTTGAATGGCATAGCCGCCGGCTTTTCCTTGCCAGTCATCCGTATTGAGGTAGGCCGTGATCTCTGGCTCAGAAAGGCGTTTCATTCGCACGTCTGTTACAACATCGCGGGTCCAAAGTCTGTCGGTTGTCTTGACGCTGACTGCCGTGATTACTTTATGACGACGGCCCGAAAGAAGGCGCAGAAAACGCTCGGCCTCATCGCGGTCCTCAGGCTTGCCAAGAATGCGGCGGCCAAGGGCAACGGTTGTGTCAGCGCAAAGGATAATTTCATCTTCAGCCGCAGCAAGAACGTTAGACTTCTCAACAGCCATGCGCATGCAGTAGGCGCGAGGTTGC
This sequence comes from Nereida sp., assembly GCF_965655635.1. Classification (NCBI taxonomy): domain Bacteria; kingdom Pseudomonadati; phylum Pseudomonadota; class Alphaproteobacteria; order Rhodobacterales; family Roseobacteraceae; genus Nereida; species Nereida sp. Next base: position 5,377 of record NZ_CBFHHE010000050.1, on the reverse strand, counting down.
TCGGCCTTTAGCGGTGTTTCATCAATGTCTGGTGAGCGGGTTTCGGTGACCGACACACCCAACTGCCCCAGCAACTCGCGCCGCCGGGGACTGCCAGATCCGAGGATCAGCTTCATTATTTGAAGCGGTAGTTGATCCGACCCTTGGTCAGATCATACGGTGTCATCTCTACTTGGACTTTGTCTCCAGCCAGAACACGGATGCGGTTTTTGCGCATCTTGCCTGCCGTATGAGCGATAATTTCATGGCCGTTTTCCAGCTCGACCCTGAATGTCGCGTTCGGCAAGAGTTCCTTAACGACACCTGGAAATTCGAGCAGTTCTTCCTTAGCCATGTTCACTCCTGTAATGCGTCCGCCCTGTGCGAACACGGCACGATATGATGCAGCGCCGCGCTGTTTTCAAGGCGTTTCTGAAATGTGACCATAAAGAGCGTCGAAACAGCGAGTTATCTGCGGAATTAGCACGTTGTTGTATCATTTATGCATGAAATTTACGTGCGACTTGTCGAAATTTATGCTGCTGCATCGTAAGAGGATACAGCTTCTGGGGGGGATTTCAGCTTAGGTAGTCGTTTGCTTGGGTTTGTTCCTGATAACAGGCTGAAGAATTGGCGGCTTTACGTGCGTATGCTCAGCCGCTGATCTTACTCTGAAACGACAGGAGCACCCCAATTATCAGTCATGTGTTTGATGATCTGGTCACGGGCCGCGCGGTAATGTTCAAGCTTTTCGTTGCGCTGGTCACCCATTCCGGTCGGGTCCATGATGGGCCAATACAGAACCTCAAGCGCATGGGTGCGGGTCAGTTCAAGGGCTGCACGTTGGGATGCAGGCGACAAGGCAACAATCACATCAAAGCTGCCCAAATCGTCGCCCCATTGCTCCATTTCATCAAAAGAACGGGCGCGGTGGCGTGACAGCTCGATCCCCATTTCCTCGCAAACGGCAACTGTAAAGCCGTCTATATCCATGTCAGATTTGACGCCTGCTGATTGCACGTATGTTTCATGGCCGTAGAATTTTTTCATCAACCCTTCGGCCATCGGCGAGCGGACCGCGTTGTGGTCACAGCAAAACAGGATCGAAGTGGGAAGGTGCTGTTCCAAATCTATCGTCCGAAATGCAAGACGCAGATAAGCGTAAAAAGGCGGCGGGCTGTGTCGTTGTCGACGTCTGCTTTGCCGTCAAGCCTGTCTTTTAGCACGCGTGCCCCTTCATTGTGAATGCCGCGCCGTGCCATATCGATCGTTTCAATTTGGTGGGGAGGCAGGGTTTTGACTGCCTCGAAATAACTTTCGCAAATCTGGAAGTAGTCTTTCACAACCTGACGAAACGGCCCGAGAGACAACAAGAACTGTGCTGCTGGCTCAGAGTTGGCAGTGGTCAGGCTGAAGACTAGCCGCTTTTCCTTGATCGATAGATGCAAGTTATAGGGGCCAGCTGGAACATCGCGGTCGTCGCGCGCGGGCAGGGCAAAACTGTTATCCTCCAACAGATCGAACATTGCTACCTTGCGCTCTTGCTCGATCTCGGGCGTGGGCGGGGCAAGGTTGCTGTCGTCCAAATCTATGGCAGCGATATGGCTCATTCAGGTTGCGGCTCGTTTAGGTGATCAAGGCGTGCCTGCACAGACAGACCATGGGCTTGCAGGCTTTCCGAGGTTGCAAGGCGAACCGCATTGGGGCCAATCGCACGCAAGGCCACGGGGGTCATTTTCGCCAGTGTCGTGCGTTTGACAAAGTCCATGACGGACAGGCCGGAACTGAACCGCGCGGAACGCGCTGTGGGCAGAACGTGGTTTGGCCCGCCGATATAATCGCCGATCGCTTCTGGGGTCCATTGGCCCAAGAAAATAGCACCTGCGTGTGTGATCTTGGCGGCAAGTGCGTCAACCTCTTCGACGCAAAGTTCAAGGTGCTCAGGCGCGATACGGTCTGAGAGTTCTGCAGCCTGATCAAGGTCTTTAACCACTATAATTGCGCCGTAATTGCGCCAACTGGGCGTGGCAATAGCGGTCCGCTCAAGTGTCTTTAGTTGCGCCTCAACTTCGTCGGCTACAGCCTGACCAAATTCAGCATCATCGGTGATCAACAGACTTTGCGCACTCTCGTCATGTTCGGCTTGTGATAGCAGATCAGTCGCGATCCATGCGGGATTGTTGTGCTTATCGGCGATGACCAAAATCTCTGATGGACCGGCGATCATATCAATGCCGACTTTGCCGAACACACGACGCTTTGCAGCCGCGACAAACGCGTTTCCGGGACCGGTAATTTTATCGACAGCGGGAATGGTTTGCGTGCCGTACGCCAAAGCAGCAACTGCCTGCGCGCCGCCGATGCGGTAAATTTCATCAACACCTGAAATACGTGCGGCCAACAACACCAACGGATTGATGATGCCATCGGGTGTGGGGACAGTAATCGCAAGACGGCCAACACCGGCTACTTTTGCGGGCACCGCGTTCATCAATACCGACGATGGGTAAGAGGCCAAGCCTCCGGGCACATAAAGCCCCGCTGCAGATACAGGTGTCCAACGCCATCCAAGGGTCGCGCCCGTGTCGTCTGTCCAGCTTTCGTCTTTTGGCATCTGGCGTAGGTGGTAGGCACGAATGCGTTCAGCGGCCATCTCAAGGGCTGTGCGGTCTGCATCGCTTACTTTGGCTATTTCGGCATCAACTTCATCCGTGCTGATCGCAAGGGTATCGGGTGTCAAATCAAGCCGGTCGAACTTGGATGTCAGCTCAATCACCGCTGCGTCGCCGCGTTTACGAACATCTGCGATAATGGCCGCTACAGCGTCATCCACATCCACACTGTCTTCGCGCTTTGCGGACAAAAGGGCGGTAAAGCGCGTCTCAAAGTCAGGGTCTGTGTGGGTCAAAAACTGGGGCATGTGATATGTCTATCTTGTTGTCCTGTGCGCCTCAATACGGACAGACGCGCGATTTTCAATTGGTGAGCCAGATCGGCAAAGGTGAAATGAAGGCATTATTCGGGGTGATGCGGTGCGTCTTTCGCGGCTGCAACATAGGGGCGTGTCACGTCGCGCAGGCTCACCTCTATTGCCTCAGCATGCAGTGAGATAGCGCCGTCACCTGCAAGCACAAGCGTCAAGATCCCTGCGCCGTCATCACCCGCTTGCCATTCAAGCGCCAAGGGGGACAGGATTTGTTCTTTGTCCGCACGGTCGATCCCCATTGAGGACACCTTCAGAACATCCTCTACGGCCAGCACCGATTGAACACGCTCAAAGGCGCGTCCACGTTTCTGGGCTTTGGGGGCGTCTTCCCAACGGAACCGGTTGAGCAGAATAGCAAAGCGACGCTTGCTGGCTTGCCACACCATTTCTGACGCTGGAAACACAGCGTCTTGAAGTAACGCCGATATCACTGGAATATCTTCGGGTGTTTGCCCCAGTAGGCGAAGGGGCTTTTCTGCCCCGTCTTCAAAACGCGCGTCGCTCATGCGCCTTGTACACGCTGAACGTTTGCGCCGATGGCGGCTAGTTTCTCTTCCACATGCTCATAGCCGCGATCAAGGTGATAAACGCGGTTCACAAGCGTCTCACCTTGGGCCGCAAGCCCCGCCAGAATAAGCGAGACGGATGCGCGCAAGTCGGTGGCCATTACTGGTGCGCCTTTAAGGCTGTCTACGCCAGTAACGCGGGCAACGCCCCCCTGTACGTCGATGTTGGCCCCCATCCGCACCAACTCTGGGGCGTGCATAAAGCGGTTTTCAAAGATTTTTTCTTCCAAGACAGATGTGCCGTCCGCAAAGCACAACATCGCCATCATTTGCGCCTGCAAATCTGTTGGGAAACCGGGGAAAGGTTCTGTGGTGACGTCAACGGCTTTGGGTCGATCCCCGCGCAGGCTAACTTTCAGGCCGTTTTTTGTCTCAGAAACGTTGACGCCTGCTGCATCCAGCTTCTCGGCGAACGCGCCGACCAAAGCCAACGTGCCACCCAGACATTCAACCTCGCCGCCCGCGATGACAGGCGCCAGCATATATGTGCCAAGCTCGATCCGATCGGTGACAACGGGGTGGGTCGCGCCACCAAGACGCTCAACGCCCTCGATCGTAATGGTTGATGTACCGTCGCCGTCAATATACGCGCCCATGCTGCGCAGACAAGTCGCTAGATCAACAATTTCAGGCTCGCGCGCAGCGTTGTTGATAACAGTGGTCCCTTTCGCAAGGGTCGCGGCCATCATAATGTTTTCTGTGGCACCTACGGATGCAAACGGAAAATCAATGACAGCGCCTTTGAGCTTTCCTCCGTCCGCCTTGGCGTGCAAATAGCCGTCCTTGAGGTCAATCTGGGCGCCCATTTTGGCCAGACCATCTGTGTGAATATCCATCGGACGCGCGCCGATAGCACAGCCACCAGGCAAGGATACAACTGCATGCCCCTCACGGGCCAATAGCGGGCCAAGCACCAGATTGGAGGCACGCATCTTGCGCACGATATCGTAGTGCGCGGTGGTGTTGATCGCGCCGTGGGTCGACATGGCAACAACTTTGCCATTCTGCAGGCTGGTTACTTCTGCGCCGAGACTTTCCAGTAGCGTTGTCATAGTCTTGATGTCTGACAGACGCGGGGTGTTGGTCAGTGTCAGTGGCTCATCACTCAGCAGCGTGACCGGCATCAGTGTCAGTGCTGCGTTCTTCGCGCCAGCAATCGGGATTTGTCCAGCAACAGCACCTCCGCCCTTTACCAAAATACTATCCATCGGGGTGTCCTATCCTCAATCGCCCGTCTGGGCTTTTTCATCCGTGTCTGATGCGCGCGCACGAGCCTGCGCCTTGCGGCGGCTCATGTTTGCTTTCAGCGCAGCTTTCAATCGCGCGTCACGGGCTTGTGCGGCGTTTTTGGCTTGGGTTATTTTTTGTTTATCGCTCATATCAAGGGGCATACCGCAGTTGCCAAAAAGGGTCCAGATTGCGCTTGCACGATTTCCCAATTGCTCGTAAAGACGCCTCACTTTACAGCGCTGCTGTAGCTCAGAGGTAGAGCACTCCATTGGTAATGGAGAGGTCGAGAGTTCAATTCTCTCCAGCAGCACCAACACTCCAATTAAAGCATTGTAATACCTCACTAATTCGACTGAACGAGTGAGCCGTAGACCATGCTAACTACCAAGCTGAACAGCTACACCTTCAACAAGAACGGTATCTGGTATTTCTCCCGTAGAGTTCCCGCTGATTTGCGTAGGCATTATCGTACAAACAGGATTGCTTACTCTCTGAGGACTAAATCAGTCAGGGATGCTCGTATTAGGGCGATGAGTGATGCTGCTAAGTTAGACAGGCATTGGCATATCCTGAGGATTTCATCTGAAGACCTTCCAGGTAAGCATTTGCTCACTGA
>NZ_CBFHHE010000049.1:0-9181 GCF_965655635.1 Nereida sp. | reverse complement strand
CGGTCGCAGCACCGTTCTGAAGCTCTTCTTCGGTGAGAACAAATCCACCGCCAATAGAGTAGAAAACTTGCGACAAGATAACATCGCCCTGCGCATCGGCGGCCTGCAGGCGCATTCCGTTGGCGTGTCCCGTCAGGCGGGTATCATAATCAAAGATCAGGTCTGCGGCAGGATCAAAACGCAAATTGGGCAGGCCATCATTGATGACTTCTTTGTCCGCGTTGATCGCCGCAAGGGCGGCCTCGGCTTTGGTCTCGTCGTAGGTGTCTGGCAAAAAGCCGGCCAGCCCAAGAATGGTCGCACGGTCTGTTGCGTGACCTGCGCCCGTAAATGCGAGGGAGCCGTGCAAAGAGGCCTTAAGCCCGTAGGCTGTGAACGGGGCCGCGCGCAGCATGTCCAAAAAGCGCGCAGCCGCAACCATCGGTCCCATTGTATGAGACGACGATGGGCCGATGCCCACTTTGAACATATCAAAGACAGATAAAAACATATGTTAAGGGATACTTGCTTAGGGGCGGGGCGGGCGTCTGATTGCGACGTTTCAAAGGGCCATTCGGTCAGGGGCGAAGGGCTTTGACGAAGTGCGGCGCAGACTTGTTGAATGCTGCGCACAAAACCCGCTCGCACCTTTGGCCGATGCGATTTATAGACGGCGCAACAGCAAAGATAAGGAGCACTGCCATGCCCGCTGAATTGTCACCCATCGAGAAAGCCAAATTTGTCTCGGCCAAGCGCGCGAGTGATTTCGTTGAAACCGGAATGCGTGTCGGTCTGGGGACCGGATCAACTGCGGCGTGGATGGTGCGTTGCCTTGGAGAGCGCGTGAAAAACGACGGTCTCAAAATTAAGGGCGTGCCCACATCAAGCAGAACTGCAGCACTTGCCCAAAGTCTGGGCATTGAAGTTGTCACTCTTGATGAGGCCAAGTGGTTAGACCTGACCATCGACGGTGCGGATGAGTATGATGCGGACCTAAGCATGATCAAAGGGGGTGGCGGCGCGCATTTGCAGGAAAAAGTTGTGGCCACAGCCAGCGATCGCATGATCGTGATTGCGGATGCAGCCAAGAAAGTAGACACCCTTGGTGCGTTCCCACTCCCTCTCGAGGTGATCCCGTTCGGCTGGCAAACCACCAAAACACTTGTGGAAGAAACGCTGGTTGGCATGGATGTTTTGGGTCGGACAGCTGCGCTACGTATGAATGGTGACGCGCCTTTCGTGACGGATGAGAACAACCATATTCTTGATTTGCACCTTGAGCGCATTGGTAACCCACGCCAGCTGAGCCTCGTGATGAACCAAATTCCGGGCGTTGTGGAAAACGGGCTGTTTATCGATATTTGTGATGTCGTCGTCGTAGGGCACGGTGATGGCCGCGTTGAGGTGACAGACATTTCCAACGGTACCGTTGAACATGACAGCGTCAATCTGATGGAGCATGAAAACCTGTTCGCCGATTTGGGCTGATTGTTAGGCCTATTCGGAAATGATGGGGTGTATGGCGCGCTCTCAATTCTGTGAACGATGGGGCGCGTGGCTTGCGCTTGCCAAGCGGCCATGTGCACACTTGTGCAAGAAGTGAATGAAAACGCGCAGGTGGTGACGCTACTTGCGTGTTGCTGAACAAATAGAAAAGGGCCGTCGAATGGCGTATGATTTTGACTTGTTTGTCATTGGTGGCGGTTCTGGCGGCGTGCGTGCAGCGCGGGTTGCGGCAGCAACAGGTGCCAAAGTGGCGCTGGCCGAAGGCTCTCGGTTGGGCGGTACATGTGTGATCCGCGGGTGCGTGCCCAAAAAGCTGATGGTCTTTGCATCAGAGTATCCCGAAACGTTTGAGGCCGCGCGCAACTATGGTTGGGATGTGACTGCCGGTGATTTTAACTGGAGCACGTTTCACGGCAAATTAGTAGCCGAGTTGGATCGCCTTGAGGGCATCTACCGCCGCTTGTTGGACAATTCTGATGTTAAAATTTTTGACGCTTTTGCAAAGCTGGTGGATCCGCACACAGTTGAGCTGGATGGCGGCCAGCGTGTCACGGCAAAGACTATTTTGATCGCAACTGGCGGTACGCCAACGCGGCCTGATATTTCTGGCGCTGAATTAGGCATTGTCAGCGACGATATTTTCCACGTTGAGGCATTGCCCAAAACGATGCTGATCATCGGCGGCGGTTATATCGCGTCTGAATTTGCAGGCATTATGAACGGTCTGGGTGTAAAGGTCAGCCAGTGGTATCGCGGCGAGCAAATCCTGCGCGGCTTTGATGAAGAAGCGCGCAACTTGGTGGCGCAAGGAATGCGCGAGAAAGGCGTTGATTTGGTCACCGGCGCGAATGCTGCATCGCTTGAGAAAACAGGTGCGGGAATTTTCGTCAAAGGCACCCACGGCGACGATGCGACATTTGATGTTGTGATGTTTGCTACTGGCCGCCGGCCATTGACGGATAACTTGGGTCTTGACGCGGCAGGGGTTGCCACAGGTTCAAGCGGTCAGATTACAGTTGATAAGTTTTCACGTACCAGTGTTGAAAACATCTATGCGGTGGGCGATGTCACAAAGCGTGTTGAGTTAACGCCTGTCGCGATCCGCGAAGGCATGGCGTTTGTGGAAACCGTGTTCAATGATAACTCAACGGCCGTAGATCATGAGTTGATCCCATCGGCGATCTTTACGCAGCCTGAGATGGGTACAGTTGGCCTGTCAGAGGAAGATGCGGCCCAGCAAGAGCCGATTGAGGTCTACTCCACCTCGTTCCGTCCGATGCAAACCGCGTTTGCGGAAGGGCAGGGTAAAGTTCTAATGAAACTCGTGGTTTCCAAGGCAACGCGGGTTGTTTTGGGCTGTCATATTGTCGCGCCTCACGCGGGTGAGTTGATCCAACTAGCAGGTATTGCCGTGAAAATGGGCGCTACAAAAGAGCAGTTTGACCAAACATGTGCCGTTCACCCGACAATGTCGGAAGAACTGGTGACCATGAAAACGCCTGTGCGCAGTACTTGATCGGCGGAAGTTGCTTGAAATTACGCCACGATCGCCCACATAGAGTAGCATACCGACCCATTACTTAACGAAGAGAGCTTTTCATACATGGCTGGAAATAACGGCGGCCCTTGGGGTGGCGGAGGCGGAAATCGCGGCGGCGACGACCTTGGACCGGGAAATGACGGAAACCGTGGAAACGGCGGACGGCGTCCAAACGAGGGCGCGCAGATCCCGGAAATTGATGAGCTGATGAAAAAAGGCCAAGAGCAATTGCGCGTCCTGATGGGTGGCAAAGGCGGCGGCACTGGTTCAGGCGGCAACGGCACCGGAAGCGGTGGGCCCATGCTGACCCGCGGTACGTTTGGCCTTGCTGCGTTGGCTGGTTTGGTCCTGTGGGGCATGGCATCGTTTTACACGGTCCGTCCTGAACAGCAGTCCGTTGAGCTTTTCTTGGGTGAATTCCGCGGTGTCGGCACCGAAGGTCTAAACTTTGCTCCATGGCCGTTTGTGACAGCCGAAGTGTTCAACGTGACCACGAACCGCACCGAAGACATTGGCGTTGGTCGCGGTACAAACGGCGACAACGGCTTGATGCTGACGACTGACGAAAACATCGTCGACATTGACTTCCAAGTGGTTTGGAACATCAAAAATGCACAAGATTTCTTGTTCAGCTTGGCTAATCCACGTCAATCAGTCGTTTCAATCTCAGAAGCAGCGATGCGCGAAGTTATCGCACAGTCGGAACTTGCGCCGATCTTGAACCGTGACCGTGCTGCGATTGAAGCTGAAGTGCGTACCCGTATCCAAGGCACCCTTGATGACCGCGACAGTGGTATCAACATTGTGCGCGTCAACTTCAACAAAGTGGACCCGCCGAGCCAGCAGGTTGCTCTGACCGACAACGACGGCAACACCCGCAATGTCAGCGTTATTGACGCTTTCCGCGATGTTCAGGCCGCCGAACAAGAGCGTGACCGCGTTGAGCGTCAAGCGGATGCCTATGCAAACGCACGCCTTGCGGATGCACGTGGTGAATCTGCACGGGTCCTAGAAGAGGCTGAAGCGTACCGCGCGCGCCAAGTGAACGGCGCCATTGGTGAGGCTTCACGCTTTTCATCCGTTTTAACTGAATACGCGCAAGCCCCCGATGTGACCCGCACCCGTCTTTATCTTGAGACGATGGAGCGCGTTTTGGGCGACGTGGATAAGATCATTCTTGAAGACACCAGCAGCGGCGGTGGACAGGGCGTTGTACCTTACCTGCCTCTCAATGACCTGCGCCGTGGAGGATCAAACTAATGCGTAAGAACGTTTATATCTTGCCTATTCTCGTGATCGTCGTCGCAACGGCCTTGTCTTCGATCTTCATTGTTGACGAACGCAACAAAGCACTCGTGCTGCGGTTCGGTCAGATTGTGAACGTGGTTGAAGAGCCCGGGTTGGGTTTCAAAGTACCGCTCCTTGATGAAGTGGTGCGCTACGAAGATCGTATTTTGTCGCTGCAGACACCCACAATCGAGGTCACCCCCGCGGATGACCGTCGTTTGGAAGTAGATGCGTTCGTTCTCTACCGGATTGCTGACATCATTCAGTTCCGCCAAGCGGTTTCATTTGGCGGCCTGCGTGAAGCAGAAGCACAGCTTGAAAACATTCTCGACGGTCAGATCCGTGCGGTCTTGGGTTCCGAGGGTGTGACATCCAATACTATTCTGTCACCTGAGCGGAGTGCGTTAATGGAGAACATCCGCGTTCAAGCCGCGGCACGTGCGGATGCTTTGGGTCTCGCAGTTGTTGAGGTGCGCCTGCGCCAGACAAACCTGCCTGAGCAGAACTTTGACGCGACGCTGCAACGTATGATCGCCGAGCGTGACCGTGAAGCAACCGATGAACGTGCCCGTGGCCGTGAGGCGGCATCACGCGTACGTGCGCTTGCCGACCGTACTTATGACGAGATCATTGCTGAAGCGACACGTGATGCGCGGATCATTGAAGGTGAAGCAGATGCGGAGCGTAACCGCATTTTTGCTGAAGCCTACACGAAGGACCCAGAGTTCTTTGAATTCTACCGCTCGCTTGCCGCTTATGAAGAAGCAATCAAGGGCAGCAACTCAACCCTCGTGTTGTCACCCGATAGTGAGTTCTTCAACTACTTGCGCTCCGACACTGGCGCATCGGCAAACTAAAGCAAGCGCCTCGTGTTTGTTGATATAACATTGGCCCAGCTCCTTCTTTTGGGGTTGGGCCTTTTACTTTTTGTGGAGGGGCTGGTCTATGCGCTCTTTCCCAAAATAGTAGAGCAACTTTTAGAGGCGCTGCGCGACACGCCCCTTGAAGCGCGTCGGTTGATTGGTCTACTTTCCATGCTCGGCGGGCTTGCTTTATTGTGGTTTTTATCTTGACAATAGCGGGTGTTGCGCAGCGTAAATCCGCGCAACAATAGTCACAGCACCGTTATATCCGGCCCAAAGACTTGGCCATTTGCACAAACGTCCCTACTTCTAAATCCACAGCGGGAACGTTCCCCGCGGTTGATGCAATCAGACCTATGCAAAACATGCAGTCGAACGAGGAGTTTACATTGCAGTATTTAGCGAAAAACCTTCCTAGCCGCAGACAGCCTGCCCGAAGTGCTGTCAAAGTAGCGACCCAACCAAAAATGTCCCTGCCGATGTTTGCTGTCGCCCTGACCGCCTTGTTGGCGTTCTGCGCAATTGTGTTGGCATCGGTGCCAGCAAATGCCCGCAGCGCTCCTGCAAGTTTTGCGGATTTGGCAGAGAAAATTAGCCCCGCAGTGGTCAACATCACCACATCAACAGTTATCGCGGGCCGGACCGGCCCCCAAGGGATCGTGCCTGAGGGCTCGCCTTTCGAAGAGTTTTTTAACAACCGTCCCCGCAATAACGGACCCCGCCGATCGTCTGCGTTGGGATCTGGCTTTGTGATTTCTGAGGACGGTTTTATTGTCACCAACAATCACGTTATTGAGGGTGCTGACGAAATCCAGATTGAATTCTTCCCTGGCGACGGCCAGCCGACAGAGTTGTTCAACGCAGAACTGATCGGGAAAGATAAAAACACTGATATCGCCCTTCTAAAGGTAGATGCAGATACGCCACTACGCCATGTGCCGTTTGGTGACAGCAACATCGCGCGTGTGGGTGATTGGGTGCTTGCAATGGGTAATCCGCTTGGGCAGGGTTTCTCGGTTTCTGCGGGTATTATTTCTGCGCGTAATCGTGCCCTTCAGGGAAGCTATGACGACTACATCCAGACAGATGCGGCGATCAACCGTGGCAATTCGGGCGGACCATTGTTCAACATGGACGGTGAAGTGATTGGCGTGAACACAGCCATCTTGTCGCCCAACGGTGGGTCAATCGGGATCGGTTTTGCGATGTCATCAGATGTTGTGACCCGCGTTGTGGCGCAACTGAAAGAATACGGTGAAACCCGTCGTGGCTGGTTGGGTGTGCGTATCCAAGACATCGCGCCTGATATGGTTTCGGCGATCGAAGGACTTGAAAATGAGAAAGGTGCGCTTGTCACTGATGTGCCAGACGGCCCTGCTAAGAACGCTGGTATCCAAGCCGGCGACGTTATTCTGAATTTTGATGGCGATGAAGTTGAGGACACCCGTGGCCTTGTGCGCCGTGTAGGTAATACCGACGTGGACAAGACGGTGCGGGTTGTCGTGCTGCGCGATGGAAGCCGTGAAACACTTCGTGTCACTTTGGGCCGTCGTGAAGTGGCTGAAGCGGCCAGCGCATCAGGCGATGATACACCGCAAGAGCCAGACAGCCTGGACATTCTCGGCATGACTTTGTCAGAGCTGAGCGATGATATGCGTCAAGAACTTGGACTAAGCGAAGGTGCGGCGGGTCTAGCTGTCGTTGACCTTGATGAGGCGTCTGAGGCGTTTTCGAAGGGTCTACGTGCGGGCGATGTGATCACCGAGGCTGGGCAAGAAAAGCTTGAGACTGTTGGTGATTTTGAGGACCGTGTTGCTGATGCCCGTGATGCTGGGCGGACGTCACTACTGCTCCTCATCCGTCGTGACGGGCAGCCTCGCTTTTTGGCGCTGTCCCTAAACGACTAATCATCGCATGATGTGAAAAATCCATAAGGCGCGTCAATTTCTGGCGCGCCTTTTACGTTAGATTATTTGGTCACCGCTCTTCGCGTTTAATAGGAGCGAGCCCCAACTGGCGCGCGGCGGCGGTGGACAAAAGCGCACTATCAAGACCCTGCGCTTTTTGATGTCGCCGGATCGCCATACGTGTCCTAAGATCCAGAATGCCTGTGATTGCGCCTGTGTAGAGATCGCGGGCCGCTAAGGCGCGCTGGACTGAGGAAACAAGCGCCGGGGTAAGTGCATCACTGCACAACGCTTCAAACCACAGCTCTTTGCGTTCTGTCACGATCCGCTGCAATGTTTCAGAGCGGTACATCGGCGGTGACAGCACAGTGCCATCGCTGCTGAGCTGTGCGGGTTGCGCCAAAACTTGCTGGGTCACAGTTTCCACCACAGCGGGGCTCACATCGCGGCCATAACAAATCCCATCTTCGGCGTTGGGTGGCCCGATGCCAAACGCGGCCGTAGCTTGGTCTGCGCGAATGGGCTGTTCAACGGGCGTGCAGGCTGCAGAAATCACAAATACTCCAAGGCCCAGAATTTTGGGTAATTTGCTGAAGTCACAAAGACGCATTTGGGGTCCTGACGGCTAAATCCGAGATAATTCTTGGCACATAATAGGGTAATCTGCGGCCTCATCGCAAACCCTATGACCTTCGCTCTAGAAAAACCCTCATCGAGCCGCTACATCTTGCGCCAGATATTTAAACTGGAGGCCATCTCATGGCGAAAATTACCTATATTGAATTTGGCGGCACCGAGCATGTTGTCGAAGTTTCGAACGGCCTCACGGTTATGGAAGGTGCGCGTGACAACAACATTCCAGGCATCGAAGCGGATTGTGGTGGCGCGTGTGCGTGTTCAACTTGCCACGTGTATGTGGATCCTGCATGGGCTGATAAGTTGCCTGCTTTGGACGGCATGGAAGAAGATATGCTCGACTTTGCGTTTGAAGCGAAACCGGGTCAGTCACGCTTGACCTGTCAGTTGAAAGTGACTGACGAGCTGGATGGGCTGATTGTCCGGATGCCTGAAAAGCAAGTTTAATGATTTGGCGCGCCGCTTGGTTGGTTGCGACGCTTGTCTGCTTAGCGGGCGGCGGGACGGCTCAGACAATTCAAGCGGCGCGCTTTACCGATCCTACAACACGCTACGGTCATGGGGTGCTTGGAGATGCGGTTGAATACGGTGGCTTACAGATCACTGTCCTATTGAGCAGCGGTAAGCGCCACACCCGCAGCATTAAGTTACCCGCTAGTCACGTATTCGAAGACATCACCCCACGTCTTTGGGATGTAACCGGAGACGGTTTACCTGAGGTTGTGGTGATTGAGACAGATGTCGCGCGCGGTGCGGCGCTTGCTATTTATGGCCCCAATGGCAAACTTGCTGAAACGCCTCATATCGGGTGCACGAACAGGTGGCTTGCTCCAATTGGGGCGGCCGATTTGAACGGCGACGGAATAATCGAAATTGCTTATATTGACCGCCCGCATTTGGCCAAAGAACTGCGGGTCTGGTCTTTTGTGAACGGTGTCTTCGCCCATTGGCGCGCGCGTCGGGGCTGATCAATCACCGCATCGGCGAGGACTTTATTTCCGGCGCTTTGATCCAATGTAGTGGCAGCCCGACGATCATTACCGCCAACGCAGATTTGTCACGTCGCATGGGGACTGTGCTTCAGGCGGGCACGCTCGTTAGTCGTGATCTGGGCCCATTTGCTGGGCGCCAAAGTCTTGAACGCTGTTAAATGTTCATGCGCCTTAAAGAGCACGCCAACCGATATCGCTCCGGCTGAACCCCTCTGGCCAATCGATTTTGTCCAGCATTGCGTAAGCCGTTTTGTGAGCCTCGGCCAATGTCGCGCCGCGCGCTGTGGCGTTCAGCACCCTTCCGCCATTGGCGACAATCGCACCGTCTTTCTGTGCGGTTCCAGCGTGAAAACACATTTGCGTGCTGCTTTCTGGTAAGGCGTCTAGACCGCGAATTTCTGTGCCTTTTGCATAGTCGCCGGGATAGCCATTTGCGGCCATCACGATGGTCATTGCGTGGTCGTGGGCCCA
>NZ_CBFHHE010000048.1:0-10428 GCF_965655635.1 Nereida sp. | reverse complement strand
TGTACAGCCAAGGGATACACACCAAAACGGCGACGCAGCCGCATCGCCCCAAGTGAACGGCCAACCATTTTACACCCCGGTGTGATCAGCACCTCAACGGTGCTTGTCTCAACGGAGCTAAGCTTATCGACAGTTGCCACGTCTTTACTGGCTTGGATGCCCAGCAATTCGGACATCTCGGTACGCAATACAACGCGGTCGCCGGCCTCAAGGCTGACGGACGGTAGATTGCGGCGCAAAGACAAATCCCCGCGCAGAACATCAACCAGGCGCACACCTTCACGTTTGAACATATCCACGTTAACCACCTGCTGTCCGATCAACCCCGACCCTTCGGGCAGTGCGACTTCGGTGAAAAACTTCATCTTACTACGGCCGCCCAGAAGGCCCGCCATACTGTCGCGATCAGGCAGCAGCATCGGCGCGATCACCCCAAGATACACCATACCCCACGCAACCAATATGATACCAAGAGGCGTGATCTCAAAGATTGTGAAAGGCGCCAAGCCTTCCGCACGCGCAACACCGTCTACCAGCAGGTTTGTCGACGTGCCGATCAACGTCAGCGTGCCGCCCATTACCGCCGCATAGCTAAGCGGGATCAAAAGTTTTGACGGTTTCTTGCCAAGCTTTTTGGCCAATTGGATAAACACAGGGATCATCACAACAACTACAGGCGTGTTGCTGACAAACGCACTGGCAATCACCACAAACCCGATCAGCCCGCCCACCGCGAGGGCAGGGTTTTTATCCGCATGTCGCTCAGCCAAATGGGTAAAAGCGGCCAAAGCGCCGGTGCGCACCAAAGCCCCCATCACGATAAACATCGCGGCAATTGTCCAAGGCGCAGGGTTGGCCAACACATCTACCGCCGCCTGATAGGGCAACACCCCCAAAGCCAACAGCACCGCAACGCCCAAAATCGCAACCACTTCGGTGGGAAAGGCTTCGCGCATAAACAGCACAAACATCCCAACAACAACCGCCAGCGTGATAACCGCTTGGCCCGTCTGCCCAAGGGATAAAAGTTCAATCATGATGCTACCTTACTCAATAGACTTGCCCGCCAGTATAGCGCGTCTGTCTTGCGCGCAAAAGAAATGCTTGCGCGTGCTTCAGGCTTATTTTTGCGAGGTGAAAACGATCTAAGCCAGCGGACTTGGCCCAGATTGCTGAAGCCGTCCCCCGATGCGCACCATCTCGACGCGCAGCGCCTTGCCCGTGGCATCATCAGTCTCAACATATAGGCCTGCGCACGTGCCCGCCTCAGCCGCAGGTTCGAAACGCCCCTTACCCATGCCCGTCACGAAACGGCGCAGCGGTTCTTTTTTGTCCATGCCGATCACTGAATTGTAATCGCCGCACATGCCCGCATCCGCCTGAAAAGCTGTACCGCTTGGCAAAATCTGCGCATCACCGGTTGGCACATGGGTGTGCGTCCCCACAACCACGCTGGCGCGCCCGTCACAGAAATGCCCCATGGCCATCTTCTCAGATGTTGCCTCGCAATGCACATCGACCAAAATGGCCTGCACCTGACCGCCCAGTGGGTGACGCGACAAAACCGCATCGATGGCCGAAAACGGATCATCAAACGCGCGCTTCATGAAGACCTGCCCCAAAACCTGAGTAACCAAAATGCGCTTGCGGCTGGCGGTTTCGAAAATGCGCACTCCGCGGCCCGGTGCTTGCTTGGCAAAGTTCAAAGGGCGAATAATGCGGGTCTCTTTTTCGGCGTATTGCAGCATATCGCGCTGATCAAAAGCATGATCGCCGAGCGTCACACAATCGGCCCCAGCTTCAAACAGCAGCTTGGCATGGGCTTCGTTCAGACCTGCGCCATTGGTTGCATTTTCGCCGTTCACCACAACAAAATCGAGGCCCCATTGCGCGCGCATCTTGGGCAGATGTTCGACCACAGCACTGCGGCCAGAGCGGCCAACGACGTCACCTAAAAAGAGTATCTTCATAGGGCCTCTGCCTAGGCCTAGTCGACGGTGTGAGCAAGATGCGCGCTCAAATAATCCAACAAACGCCTATGGCGTGATCACGCCCTGTTCGGTCACAATCATATTGAGAGGCTGATCTGTTGGCTCAAGCGGCAAGGCGGTTTGCTGTTGTGCGCTAAAGGCAAAGCCAATGGCCAACGTAGGACGCGCGGCGCGCAGCAGCTCAAGCGTGCGGTCATAAAAGCCACCGCCGTAGCCCAAACGACCGCCAGCGGCATCAAATGCGACAAGCGGCACGATCACAACTTCGGGGATCAACGTCTCACCTTGCTCGGGCACCATTGCCTTAAACGGGCCTTCGATCATGGGCGCATCTGGCACCCACTCACGAAACGTCAGCGGCTTCCCTGCAGCCTCGATCACGGGCAGACAAACTTTACAGTGTGCAGCGGCTTCGGACATTGCGGGGCGCGGGTCAATCTCGGTGTTGATGGGCCAGTACCCAGCGACGCAAGCACCACGGTATCCCGCAAGAACCTCACTTAGCACACCGGCAGCCGCGTCTGTGCTGGCCTCATAGGCAATACGGCGGGCAGCAAAAGCACTGGCGCGGGCGGCCTTTTTCAACGCAGCAAGTTCGTTTTCAGCGCTGTTCATAACAGCACCATGGCGGCCAAGCCGAGAAAAGCGAAAAAGCCTACAACATCCGTAACTGTGGTCACAAAAGCACCGGAGGCAAGCGCAGGATCAACGCCTAACTTTTCAAGCGCCACCGGAATGACCGTACCAGCAAGCCCCGCGATGACCAAATTGACCACCATGGCCACACCGATGACAGCCCCCAACATGGGCGAGCCGAACCACAGCACACCGACCACGCCCATCACAACCGCAAAGATCAGGCCGTTCACCAAGCCCACCAAAACCTCTCGGCGGATAACGCGCCACACGTTGCTGCCGGTCAAATCTTTGGTCGCAATCGCGCGCACAGCAACTGTCAATGACTGCGTGCCGGCATTACCGCCCATTGAGGCAACAATCGGCATCAACACCGCAAGGGCCACAAATTGCGCGATCACATCTTCAAACTGCGCGATCACGAGCGAGGCCAAGATCGCGGTGACCAAATTGACGGCCAACCATGGGAAGCGGCGCTTGGTGGTCTCCATCACTTTGTCCGACAGCGATCCCTCGCCCACACCCGCAAGCCGCAGGATGTCTTCTTCGTGCTCTTCATCCAGCACGGCCATGGCGTCATCTATTGTGATGATGCCCACAAGGCGCTCGTCAGCGTCCACAACAGGTGCCGAAATGAGGTGATATTGGTTAAACGCATAGGCCACATCGCCTTCGTCCTGATCCACGCGAAACGTGCGAAAACTGTCCTCAACGATCTCGGTCAGATCTGTGTCGCGGCGTGAACCCAAAAGCTTGCCGAGTGTCACATAGCCCACGGGCTTCATGCGCGGATTCGTCAGAACCACGTGATAAAAATCATCCGGCAGATCATCTTCATTTCGCAGAAAATCAATGGCTTGGCCGACGTTCCAATGTTGCGGGGCCATAACGACCTCACGTTGCATCAAACGGCCAGCGGATTCCTCGGGGTATGAAAGTGACTGCTCGACCGCGACGCGGTCCGCATCATCAAGCGCCTCAAGTACTGCGCCCTGTTGCTCGGCGCCCATGTCCTCAAGCAAGTCAACAACATCGTCAGTTTCAAGATCGCGCACCGCCGAGGCAAGCTCTTGCGGCTCAAGCCCGTCAATGACCCCTTCGCGCAGACTGTCTTCCAGCTCGGACAGAACATCCCCGTCCACGCCGCCCTTCCAAACCGACAACAAACGCGACCGCGCGCTGTCATCAATTTGCTCAAGGTAGTCGGCAATATCGGCGGGGTGGAGCGGCTCCATCAGGACCGAGATTGCATCCCCGTCTTGCGCCTCAACGGCCTCGCGCACCGCCGAGGCAAACCGTCCATCAAGGGCGAAATCACCGGCGTCACTCATGGATGCTGTGCTGTCGTGTTCGGCCATTGTTGCCCCCATCGCCCTCGTCGCTGCGTCTCTTGTATGAAACGCGCAGGCCAATCAATCAACCGCGCAATCGCCCGAACCTAGCGGCAGGGGGCGGCCAAAACCATGACCCAGTTGTCGCCGTCTTGCGCCAAACCAAAAGCGCGAGCTTTGGGGTTCAAAATATTGGCGCGGTGCCCCGCAGAGCCCAGCCATGCGGCCAGCACAGCCGCCTCACTAGGCCACGTGTTGGCAATGTTTTCTGCAGCAAAACAGGCATCGTAACCGGTCATTTTCACCCGCTGCAGCACGTTGGAACCGCTTGAGCCGCGATGCGAGAAAAAACCAACAGTGCTCATGTCAGAGGCGTGGGCCAGTGCTGCGCGGTCCAATCGCGTATCACGTACAACCGCGGGGACACTGTTGCGCAACCTGTTCTGATTAACCGTGAGCAGAAAATCGCCCTTTACCGCGGACAGCTCTGCGTACTGCTCACCCTCAATCACGATGGGCCGTAAATTACCGCCAACAGTGCATCCGCTTAGGGCCAAAATACACGCCCCGATCCATACTCGTAACATCTTTCACCCCTTACTAGACACTATCTTTAAACGGCTCCAAAATCTTCAACGCCTCAGCGTGTACATGCGCATTTGAGGCAGCAACGACCCGCCCGCCGTGATGGGCCACCCCCCCGTCCCAGCTGGTCACGACACCACCGGCGGCCTCAATCACCCCGATTGGCCCAGCAATATCATAGGCATTCAACCCCGCTTCGATTACTAAATCAACCTGACCAGTCGCAACCAAAGCATATCCGTAACAATCCATACCGAACCGCGTTAGTTTGCACAGCTTCGACACGGCCTCAAAACCCGCACACTCAATAGGACTACCAACTTCAGGAAAGGTGCTGAGCAAGATCGCATCGCCAAGTGCCGTCGTTTGGGGCGATGTACGCAGCGGCATTTCACCGTGCGGCCCGCTCATCCGTGCGGTGCCAAACCCACCCACGAAACGCTCACCAATATACGGCTGATCAATCACGCCAAGCAAAACACCATTCTCATCTTGCAGAGCAATCAACACGCCCCAAGTCGGTGTGCCACTAATGAACCCGCGTGTGCCATCAATTGGATCAAGCACCCACGTCAGCCCCGATGTGCCAGAGGTAGCGCCATATTCTTCGCCCAAAATCCCGTCATCAGGCCGCAGATTTGCAAAGACTTCCCGCATCGCATGCTCAGCGGCGCGATCGGCTTCGGTCACGGGGTCAAAATCAGCTGGGCGCTTATTGTCCACAACAAGAGGCGCGCGGAAATACGGCAGGATCACATCACGCGCCGCATCTGCTGCGGCATGTGCGGCTTCGATCAAAGCGCGTTGCAGGTCTGGATCAATCGTGCGGCGGTCCATGTGCGGCGCTCCATCAAAAGCAAAAAGGGCACCCTACGGCGCTCCAAAGACCTACAGCAGACCCACTGCCCTATTCAAGTGATCCCGAACATGAGGACCGGCAAGCTGCGCTACGCAACGTCGCTGAGGACACGCGCAAGATCAAACAGCTTGCGGCGCTGGTTTTCTGGAATGGCGTAATATGTGCGCACCAATTCCATCGCCTCTTTTTCAGCAAACATCTCATCAACCTTAGCGGTTGGCGTGTCTGCGCCATCAAAGAAAAAGCTGACGGGGCAATCAAGCGCCCCTGCAATGTCCCAAAGCCGAGACGCAGAAACCCGGTTTGCACCGGTCTCGTATTTTTGGATCTGCTGGAACTTGATCCCGACAGCTTCCGCCAATTGCCGTTGTGTCATCCCCACGAGCCAGCGCCTGTGACGGATCCGTTTCCCAACATGTTCGTCGACGTGATGCGTCATAACTTCATTCCACCTCTGATTGCGTAGTAGGTATCACAAGCAACCCTTGCGACAAATCACAAAATATTCACGCTGCTTTAGTCAAGAAATTTCAACGTAGTGCAATACGTTGATAATGCTATCAATAATTAGCCTCGATCGGTGGTATAAGTGCGTGAATATCTTTCGCAACAAGAAAATATTCAACATCCTGCATTTGTGGTGCATATTTGATATCTCGACCCGACGTCACTTCATTATATCCATTGGTAAGCAAATAACCAGCCTACAAACCTCTCTGGGAGAGTTTACAAAAAGACCTTTTTTTCCCTAATGATTCGCCCGAATGCTTAACCAATGAGGCCCGATATGCGCGCTTTTCAAATTCATGACCTCGAAACACCTCCCACTTTGTGTGACGTGCCGAAGCCCACTGCAGCCGCTGGTGAAGTAGTGGTTGAAGTTGCCGCATGCGGGCTGAACTTTGGCGATTTGCTGATGATGACGGGCCGCTACCAAGAACGACCACCCTTGCCTGCTACATTGGGAATGGAAATCTCGGGCACAGTGGCAGAAGTGGGTGACGGTGTGCACCATGTTCACGTGGGCCAACGGGTCATTGGCTTTGGCGGCCACGGCGGGCTTGCGGACTACTGCGCATTGGCAGCAGACCGTTGCGCCCCGCTTGATGATACCATGGACGACGTAACCGCGGCCGCTTTTCAGGTGGCCTATGGGACCAGCCACCTAGCGCTCACTAAGCGCGCGCGCCTTGCCAAGGGCGAAACCTTGCTTGTGACTGGCGCCGCTGGTGGTGTTGGACTGACCGCAGTTGAATTAGGAACCAAGCTTGGCGCAACAGTGATTGCAGCCGCGCGCGGCGCACAAAAACTTGAAATCTGCAAAGCTGCAGGCGCACATCATGTAATCGACACAGATACCGACGACCTAACGGCCCGCGTCAAAGCGCTTGGCGGCGCGGACGTTATCTATGAAACAATCGGCGGTGATGTTTTCACTTCGGCTTTCAAAGCGTGCAACCGAGGCGGGCGTATCCTTGTGATTGGCTTTGCTGGTGGCACTGTGCCCCCCGTTGCCGCGAATC
Source organism: Nereida sp. (assembly GCF_965655635.1). Taxonomy (NCBI): domain Bacteria; kingdom Pseudomonadati; phylum Pseudomonadota; class Alphaproteobacteria; order Rhodobacterales; family Roseobacteraceae; genus Nereida; species Nereida sp. Next base: position 3,503 of record NZ_CBFHHE010000048.1, on the reverse strand, counting down.
ACTTGTTGGTGAAGAACATTGATCTGATCGGTTTTTATTGGGGTGGGTACCTGCCTATCAACCCGGGCGCGCTGCATGAAAGCCTGGGTGATCTGATGGGTTGGCACGCTGCCGGCAATCTTGCGCCCCACGTCAGCCATGTTCTACCGATCGAGCAAGCAGCAGACGCTTTTGAGCTGTTGCGTGCACGCAAATCTACAGGAAAGATCGTCATTACGATGTAGCGGTACGGCTTAATGCAGGCCTTACAAAGCAATTTCAAAATACCGTGATTAAAGGTAATTTTGAACGGGATATTCCGTATCACCCGCCAATATATTAGACCGATATCCCTTGAAAACGGGCGGTAGTATGACAATATGATAAACAATCGCGGCCGGGGGTTTTAACCCTTCCCGACGCGGCGTCAGGGAAACTTAAGCGAAAGGGCCAATGGAAATGGCACAATTCGACACTGCCCGCGCAGGCGTGGGCATCCGCACCGCAGAAATCGATGAGGGTCTGCGCGCACATATGAACAAAGTCTACGGCACAATGTCCGTTGGCATGCTGATCACATTCGCAGTGGCTTGGGCCGTGGGGACATCCCCAGCCTTGTTGTCTGTATTCCGTGATCCCGCAACACTGCAACCAAACATCCTAGGCTGGATTATCATGTTCGCGCCGCTGGCGATGGTTTTCGGCTTCAGCGCCATGATCAACCGCTTCTCGGCGGCGGCTGCACAGCTGTTCTTCTACGCTTTTGCGGCGGTAATGGGTCTATCAATGGCGTGGATCTTCGTGGCCTTTACGGGCATGAGCATCGCACAAGTGTTCCTCGTAACATCGATCGCCTTCGCGGGTTTGTCGCTTTACGGCTACACAACAAAGAAAGACATCTCAGGTTGGGGTAGCTTCCTCATCATGGGCGTAATCGGCATCTTGGTTGCAATGGTCGTCAACATCTGGCTGCAATCGCCAGCGATCATGTTCGTTGTATCCGTTCTGGGTGTTCTGATCTTCGCAGGCCTCACAGCTTACGACACACAAAAGATCAAGACAGAGTACCTCGCACACGCCCACCACGGCGATACAGAGTGGCTCGGCAAGTCAGCGATCATGGGTGCGTTGAACCTCTACCTCGACTTTATCAACATGTTCATGTTCCTGCTGCAACTGCTCGGCAATCGTGAATAATCAGACTTCAGTCTGAAGAACACAAAGCCCTCCGCGCACATTGCATGGGGGGCTTTTTTCTGCCTGAGATGCGGGTTTAACCTGCAGCTAATGCAGGTGCTCTATCAGTAGATAGTGGGGCACAGTAGGTGTCGTTTCGGTGACCCGGAACATATCCCATTGCCTGTACCCAAACTGATCTACACACCTGTTGAGACGCCTAAACAGAAACTGGCAAACAAAAAAGCCACGCAGATCTGCGCGGCTTTTTGAATTAAATTAAGCGGCCGGAAGACCATTAGCGCGAAGCTTACTTGATTTTGCCTTCTTTGTACTCAACGTGCTTGCGGATGACGGGGTCGTATTTGTTTACAACCATTTTCTCAGTCATCGTGCGGGCGTTCTTTTTGGTCACGTAAAAGTGGCCAGTGCCTGCTGTTGAATTCAGGCGGATTTTAATCGTGGTTGGCTTCGCCATTTGATCTCTCCTAAAAGGGGGCCGCGCCACACCTCGGGGGCCGCTCCGGAAACTTGAACCCGCCTTCTATCCGCAACAGGCCCCAAGTCAACCTGATTCTGCGTCCAAATCGGGCAAATCATCCGCCACTTGAAAAATACCTGCGCTAAACTGGCTGATTGGCCGATTGCGGGTGAGATACCACCATAATTGCCGTGATATCATTAGGCCCATACGTGATCGGCGCCAGTACAGCCGCCCGTAATCTGCTGACGCCACTGCTGTCGACGCGCATGTGCTCAACGCGCACGGTAAGCCCATCTGCACTGCTGCAAATCGCTGCGGCTATCGCCTCTCGCACTGAAGCAGGCCAAAGCATCTCCCAATGTAGCCCTTTCCGCTCACCTACCCCGAAGTGGTTTTGGCTCATATTATTTTCGCGGATTATCCTACCATCGGTTTCAAGAATTTCGACGGACAGGCTGGTTTCAGCCATCATCAAATCCATACGCGCCTGAGCTCGCGCTCCGCTCAAATCGCACGCATAACTATCGATTGTTCGAATTACATTTAACGCTGCCATAGCGGCAGACCCCAATCATAAACAAAGTATGAATATACTTAGACACAGCAAACATGCCGCCTCATTCCTTGAACCTACACTGTAAACTTTTAACTGCATATTAATATGTAATATTTAGTTTACATTTTATTTTCGGAATACTGAAAATCATACTGAGTAAAAATGTGTGGAGGGTCTATAAGCCGGATTTTGTCCAAGGCGTTGCCACCTCTGGATGACCATTCCTCTAGCGGACCTGTCACCAAGCCCGTCAAGCTGCCAACCCGAACCTGCTGGAGCCGATGGCGCCCCGCCCGACCGAAATCAGGCACGCGGTTCCTATTTGGCATTGCTCCTGGTGGGGCTTGCCATGCCGTCCCTGTTACCAGCGACGCGGTGGTCTCTTAAACCACCGTTTCACCCTTACCTTGCATGCAAGGCGGTCTGTTTTCTGTGGCGCTATCCGTCAGATTGCTCTGCCCAGGCGTTACCTGGCACCATTCCATCACGGAGTCCGGACTTTCCTCGATGCGCACCCCCAAAAGGACGCAACAGCGCGGTCATCCGACCCTCCACACATAGGCTCGCGCTTACCCCTGTGCCTGTCTCAGGTCAACGACAAGCTGCGCGCGCTGAACCGTGTCGCAAGATCGTCCATCATCGCGCAGTCCGTCGCATCAAGCGGGCCAACGTGCCACGGGCGGAACCTTTGGCGGAATGCTTCAAAGACCGCATCCATACCCGCCTCGTTCACGGGATAGCCAAACTGGGCAGCAGTCTGCGCGAAATCCGCCGTGTCGCGCCCAATCGATGCATCCGGCCAAACAGAAAGCCCTTTTCGGGCCAGACGCTGCCAATCAAAAAAACGGCCGGGGTCCTGCTTGCGCGCAGGCGCCATATCCGAGTGGCCAATAACGCCGTGAGGTGCGATGCGCCAACGATCCATCACACAAGCCAGCACCACTTCAAGACGGTGCATTTGCGCCTCACTGAAACGTACCCGCCCGCTGTTCAGCAGTTCAATCCCAATTGAGCGCGAGTTGATATCACTCACCCCCGCCCAACTGCCTGCCCCTGCGTGCCAAGCGCGCATGGCGCCATCCACAAGCGTAAAGAGGCGACCGTCCTCATCAATTAGATAGTGACAGCTTACCTCATGCTCGGGGGTACACAGCCGTGCAAGCACCTCGTCCAGACCTGTCATCGCCGTGTAATGCAGCACCACAAGCTGGGGCGTCAGCCCATCCCGACGGGGGCCAAAGTTAGGACTTGGACGCCAAATACTATCCGCCAGCATGCTTTGCGCAGACCCTATTTAATTGCCCGACT
>NZ_CBFHHE010000047.1:0-10550 GCF_965655635.1 Nereida sp. | reverse complement strand
TGCTCAACCACTAGGTTGGTTCCAGGAAGAGATTAAAGATGCTAGCCAGATGGAAGGTCTTAAATACCGTACAGTCGGCCTTGCAGCAGACGTTTTGTTGGAAATGGGTATGTCGGTCGTACAGCTACCTGGCGGAGAAATTCAGCCGGCAATTAAGTCGGGTCTGATTGATGCTGCGGAGTACAACAACCCGACATCTGACCGTGACTTTGGTATGCAGGACGTGTCCAAGCATTACCACTTGGCATCGTATCACCAAAGCCAAGAGTGTTTTGAGGTTACTTTTAACAAAGATAAATTCAATGGCTTGTCGGCAGAACATCAAGCAATTATTAAAAACGCCTCGATGGCTGAAAGCGCTGGCTTCTACTGGGGCAACACTAAGCGCTACGCTGATGATCTCGTCAAGCTTCAAGAGTCCGATGGTGTCAATGTATACCGTACACCTGACTCCGTAATGGCAGAACAATTGGCGGCTTGGGATATTGTTGCAGATCGTATTGCTGGTGAAGATGCGTTCTTTGCGAAGGTGATGGATTCACAAAAGGCATACGCCAAAGATGTGATGAACTACCTCAACCTGAACCAGCCTGATTACAAACTGGCGTACAACCACTACTTCGGTTGATCGTTTAGTTTAGAAACGGTGTGTCCGGGTGCTTTATTGCGCCCGGACATTTGCGCTCAGTTGATGAGCGCCAATAATTCACATGATCTGTAGGGGAGCGACAGACACATGAAAATCGTTTATGCCATTGAGGGACTGAGCCTGTGGGTTGGACGTGCCTTTGGGTGGTGCATTCTAATCCTCACACTGTCCGTATCGTACGAAGTTTTCGTAAGATACGTCCTGAATTCGCCTACTGTTTGGGCGTTTGATATGATGATCCAGATGTACGGTGCTTTGTTCTTGATGTGCGGTGCGTATGCATTGGCGCAGGACACGCACGTGCGTGCTGATGTTGTGTACCGTTTGCTGCCGATCAAAGTACAAGCCTCATTGGATTTTGTGCTTTATTTCCTATTCTTCTTTCCGGGTGTCATTGCCCTTGCTTGGTATGGTTACGAGATCGCTTCTGATAGCTGGCGCTACAAAGAAGTGAGCTTTAACAGCCCTGCCAGTATTCAAATTTATTTCTTCAAATCTTTGATCCCGCTGTCTGGTGCGCTGTTGGTACTGCAAGGCTGTGCTGAGCTTGCGCGCTGCGTGATGGCGATGCGTACCGGTGCTTGGCCCGAGCGTTTGGCAGACGTCAAAGAAACTGAAGATTTGTTGGCGAGTATTGATCTGGATGCGATCCAGTCCGCTACGCCTTCTAATAAATGAACCGCCATAAGAGCGAATAGAAAGATATAAAAAGATGTCAAATCCTGAAGTCGCCCTGTTGATGCTTGGGCTGTTCATTTTCCTTGTACTTCTTGGCTTTCCGATTGCTTTTACACTCCTCGCGATGGGTGTGGCATTTGGATATTACGCGTACCATCAAGGTGGTCCGATCGAGACGTTCTCGGATATTTTCAACAACAACATTTTCTACCTGCTGAATCAGAACACCTATTCTGTGATGGAAAACCCGATCCTTGTTGCGATCCCGTTGTTCCTGTTTATGGGCTACGTGGTTGAGCGGGCAAACATCGTCGATAAGTTGTTCTTCTCGTTGTACATGGCTGCACGCAACTTGCCGGGTAGTCTTGCAATTGCCGCCTTGCTTACTTGTGCAGTGTTCTCAACGGCATCTGGTATCGTTGGTGCGGTTGTAACACTGATGGGCTTGTTGGCTTTTCCCGCGATGGCAAATGCCAATTATAACAAAAGCTTTGCATCTGGCGTGATCTGTGCCGGTGGTACGTTGGGTATTTTGATCCCGCCATCCATCATGCTTATCGTCTATGCGGCGATCGCCGATTTGTCGCCCTTGCGTCTTTACGCAGCTGCCGTATTCCCCGGTTTGTTGTTGGCGGGCCTCTACATTGTCTACGTGATCACACGTGTTTGGTTCAATCCAGCATTGGCGCCAAAACCGACAATGGAAAATGTGCCGCCACCCCGCGAAATCTATAAAGACCTGTTGGTAAGCTTTGTACCGCTGACTGTGTTGATTGCGCTTGTTCTTGGTTCAATCCTGGGTGGTCTTGCGACACCGGCTGAAGCTGCTGCTATGGGTGCTTTGGGTGGTATGGTGTTGGCGGTACTTTATCGCTCCATGACGTGGGAAAAGCTGAAGGAAAGCGTCTTCCTGACCGCAAAAGCAACTGCGATGGTGTGTTGGTTGTTTGTTGGTTCGTGGACGTTTGCATCAGTCTTCTCATATTTGGGTGGTCACGACATCATCGCAGATTGGGTTGGTGGGCTTGATCTTGAGCCGTGGGAATTCTTGATCCTTGCTCAAATCATTATCTTCTTGCTGGGATGGCCGCTGGAATGGTCTGAGATCCTGATCATTTTCGTGCCAATCTTCTTACCGCTTCTCGAGGTATTTGGTGTAAACCCTTACTTCTTTGCGATGTTGATTGCCTTGAACTTGCAGACTTCGTTCCTGACGCCACCCATGGCGATGTCCGCCTATTATCTCAAAGGGGTCCTCAAGGACAAAATTGAGTTGATGGATATCTTCCGCGGTATCATGCCTTACCTGGGTATTGTGATCTTGACGATGGTCTTGATGTACAACTTCCCAGGCATCGCATTGTGGTTCCCTGACTATCTCTTTGGGCCATACATTCCATGATCCCAGATAGTTATAAACTAACTGCAACCGAGGCGGTGAATGCCATCGCCTCGGGACGCCTTAGTTCTGTTGAATTGGTCAAGTCTTGCTTGGCGCGCATTACGGAAACTGACGAAGCTATTAACGCATGGGCTTTCCTCGATCCTGATGCAGCACTTGCGCAAGCGGCTGAATGTGACCGGCTTCGCAGGGCAGGCATGGCAACGGGGTGTCTTCATGGCATTCCGGTTGGCCTGAAAGACATCATCGATACTGCCAAAATGCCAACACAGCGCGGAACATCAATCTTCGCTGGACGCCAAACGGAACACGTAGCCCGTTTAGTTGAACGTTTGCGCGAAGAAGGTGCTGTGATCTTGGGTAAAACCGTGACCACTGAACTGGCTTTTGTGCATGCAAACGAAACCCGTAATCCCCATAACGCCGATCATAGCCCTGGTGGTTCATCCAGTGGTTCGGCGGCTGCCGTTGCAGCGATGCATGTGCCGCTGGCCATTGGTACGCAGACCAATGGTTCTGTTATCCGTCCGGCATCATTCTGCGGAACATTTGGGTTCAAACCGACACGCGGCGTGATTTCCCGCAGTGGCGTTTTGCAGACGTCAGTTTCGCTTGATCAAGTGGGTTGTTTTGGTCGCAGTCTTGAAGACGTTGCCCTGTTGACCGATGCAATCGGAGGCTACGATCAAAATGACCAAGTTAGCTTTGCGCGTCCGCGTCCAAAGATGCTTGAAGGAGCGCAGGCCGAGGCACTGGTAACGCCAGAATTTGCATGGTTTGATCTTCCCTTTAACGAGCGCCTTTCCGGTGATGCGCGTGAGGGCATGGAAGCGGTGCTAGATATTCTTGGCCCTAAAGTGACCAAGATGGAGCCCGCAGATACCCTGTCTGATCTTGTCATGGTGCAGGCGCGTATCCACGAATATGAAATTGCTCATCACCAAGCTGAGGTCTTCGATGCGCATTGGGATCAAATCAGTGGCACATTGAAGCCCGTCATTGAGCGTGCGCGTAAAATCACAAAAACTGAGTATGAAGATGCGCTAGCCGTCAAAGGGTCCGCTGAGTCGTTCTTTATGAACTTCTTTCTAGATTACGATGCAGTCATTGCGCCTTCAGCAGCTGGTGAAGCTCCAAAGTTTGGAGAGGGCACAGGCGATCCGATTTTTTGTACCCTGTGGACACTTGCGGGGCTGCCATGTGTCAGCCTTCCTCTTCTGGTTGGTGACAATGGCCTACCGATCGGTGTGCAGCTTATTGGGCCGCCCGAAAAAGATGACCGGCTTTTGCGCACGGCGCGATGGCTACAAACCTATTTATCTGAAACAGCCGAGTAACTGAGAGGACCTACAATATGTCATATATGGTTAAGTTAATTGCAGGCCTGACTGGCACAGGATTTTTGTGTATTTTCATCGGGGGCCTGTCCCAAAGTATCTCAAGCGGTTTTGCTGGCTTTGTCGGTGGTGCGCCGTTTATGCTTATCGCTATTCTCGTGTGCGGTATGGCCGTCTACGATTTCTGGGACGAGTGTGTACGTAAGAAATGAGTAAGAAACGTCTTTGGATTACGCGCCGCCTGTCTGATGCAACGCTTGAACGGGCTGCGCGTGATTATGACGTTGTTATCAACCATGAAGATACCCCCGGGACGGCTGCGGAGTTAATCGCGGCAAGTGCCGATTTCGACGCGATTATTCCCTGCCATTCCGAGCACTTTTCTGCGGATGTGGTGAGCCAATTTTCTAACCGCTTGAAGATTGTGGCCAACCATTCGGTTGGTGTCGATCATTGCGATATTCCTGCGCTTAACGCGGGTGGTATCACAGTTACGAACACGCCAGATGTGCTTTCTGATGCGACAGCTGAGCTGGCTATGTTGTTGATGCTTGGTGCTGCACGCAATGCTGTAGCTGGTGACCGGATTGTGCGGACTGGCCAGTGGGACAGCTGGTCACCGGCCTTTATGGTTGGCAAACAGGTAACTGGTGCGCGTTTAGGCATTATTGGGATGGGTCGCGTGGGGCAGGCTTTTGCTCAAAAGGCGCGAGGTTTTGGGATGCAGGTTAATTATTACAACCGTCGCCCGCTTGCGCCTGACTTTGAGCGCGGGGCTGTTTATCACGAGACCGTCGAAAGCCTTTTGGCAGTTTCTGATTTCTTGTCGCTTCATTGTCCTGCAACGCCTGAGACGGTTGACCTGCTGGATGGCGAGCGTTTTCAAATGCTGCCAAAAGGGGCTGTCGTTGTGAATACGGCGCGTGGGGCTTTGGTTGATGAAGACGCTCTGATTGCAGCGCTTGATAGCGGGCATGTTTCTGCCGCTGGTCTTGATTGCTTTAAAGTTGAGCCGGGTGGCAACCCTAAGTTTTCGTCCTACGATAATGTTTTGATGTTGCCTCATATCGGGAGCGCAACACGACAAACACGAGATGCCATGGGGTTCCGCGCCCTCGATAATCTTGATGCATTTTTCGCGGGCCAGACACCAAAGGATATCCTGACCAAATGATGGACAAATCAATCACCAAACTCGCATTTCTTGGCCTTGGCGTCATGGGCTATCCAATGGCAGGCCATCTGGCAAAAGCAGGTCACTCCGTCACCGTCTACAACCGTACCACGGCAAAAGCGCAGGCGTGGGTAGATGACCATGGCGGCAGCTTGGGTGAAACACCTGCAGAAGCTGCGCGGGGCGCAGAAGCCGTTATGGCCTGTGTTGGTAATGATGATGATCTGCGCTCGGTTTGTCTTGGACCCGATGGGGCATTCGCCACGATGTCCGAAGGTAGCACTTTTGTTGACCACACTACCGTATCCGCAGCAGTTACAGCCGAGCTTCACGCTGCTGCAAAAGCTAAGGGCATTGCCTTCGTAGACGCGCCTGTATCTGGCGGACAAGCAGGCGCAGAGGGCGGGCAGCTTTCGATCATGTGTGGCGGTGCGCAAGCGGATTACGATTGGATTGAGCCTGTTATCAATACTTACGCAAAGCTGTGTCGCCGTATTGGCGAAAGTGGCGCGGGTCAGATGACCAAAATGTGTAACCAGATTGCGATTGCTGGACTCGTGCAAGGGTTGTCCGAGGCGTTGCACTTTGCCTCCAAGGCGGGGCTCGATGGCGCATCTGTTGTTGAGGTGATCAGTCAGGGCGCCGCTGGTTCATGGCAAATGTCCAACCGCTATCAGACCATGCTGGACGATCACTTTGATCATGGATTTGCTGTTGATTGGATGCGCAAAGATCTGGCGATTTGCCTAAGTACCGCCGAGGAAAATGGCGCGTCACTACCGATCACAGCATTGGTCGACCAGTTCTATAAAGACGTTCAGAAAATGGGTGGTGGCCGTTGGGACACATCCGCTTTGTTCAAGCGCCTTCAAAACGACGGCACCAAGTAACACGATAAAGTTGTGCAGCGCGCCAGCAGGTTTGTTGATCCGCTGCACAGCGATTTTTGCGATATTCATGTTCTGTTGCTGATCGCGATGGACATCAAGCTGTCGTTGGCTATCCAAGAACATTGATAACGAACATGCGCCGAAAAGAGTGCTGTCAGATAGAACCCTTCGTGTCTCATAATATGCGGCAAGTATTTGATCTTGTTGACCGTATCGTCGTGTTCCGTCGTGGTCGGATTGTGGCTAACCTTGATGTGAAAGACACCGATGGTCAGGACGTTGTGGCTTATATCACGGGTGCCAAAACTGGTGCCGAATTTGAAGGCGCGGCGTAAGCGGTGTTCAATTTAGACGTTCCTTTCTTTCTGCCCGTCTGGCGCCGTGTTTTGGTGGTTGTCGTAGCGATCGCTTGGGGGTTTTTTGAGTTCGCAAATGGCCATTTTTTCTGGGGTATTGTGTTTGTCGGCATGGGCAGTATAGCCACGTGGAAGTTTGGCCAGACCGATTGGTCCCAAGTGGCGGACGACGATAGGGGCAATAAGTAGGGGGTCAGATCATGGCCGTAACGCTCAAAGATGTTGCAGAGAAAGCCGGCGTTTCGCGTTCGGCGGTGTCGCGGACTTTCACGGAAGGCGCGTCAGTTTCCAAGAAAACCCGTGCCAAGGTTATGTCTGCAGCAGACTTATTGGGCTACAGTCCAAACGCTCTGGCGTCGTCGCTTACAACTGGCAGAACAAAACTTATTGGGCTCATTTCCAATAACTTCCATAACCCAATTTTTCTAAGTGTATTTGACCAGTTCACCGCAGGATTGCAGGAGCGCGGTCTGCGGCCACTTTTGCTTAACCTTAGTGATGAAATGGATACTGAGACATCATTGCGCATGATGCGTACTTACTCGGTTGATGGGGTCATTGTTGCTTCTTCCACGCTGCCGCCAAGTTTTTCAGAGGCCTTTCGCGATGCAGGTGTGCCTGTTGTGAATTCGTTTGGACGTCATTCGCTTTCGCCTAAAGTTGATACGCTGGGAATTGATAACATTGAAGCGGGTCGTATGGCCGCGCGCGAGATGATCAAACGGGGCTATAAACGCTTGGGCTTTTTGGGTGGGCCTGAGCGGGCAACGTCCACGCAAGACCGTTTAAGTGGATTCGCTCAAGAGGTAGCTGGCGCCGAAGGCGTGGCTATGTCGCAAAGCTTCGCTAAGCAGTATTCATTCGATGCTGGCCGTGCTGAGATGGTTGCGCTTTTGAAGGGTACACCGAAAGAAGCATATTTCTGCGGGGACGATGTGCTGTCTATTGGCGCGCTTTCTGCAATTCAGTCAGCGGGCTTAAAAGTGCCTGATGATATTGGATTGATCGGGTTAAACGACATGGAAATGGCCAGTTGGCAAAACATCAATCTGACGACAATTCATAACCCAATTAAGCAGATTATTCGTACCTCGATCGACGTTATTGAGGAGATGCTGATCGATGATACACGTAAACCACAAGCGCAGCTTTTTTATTGTCATGTGGTTGAGCGGGGCACGTTGCGCCCCGCCCCCTAACTTAGCGCATTGATGGCGGCCTTGCATCCAACCATTTGCCATCATCTTTGCCCGATTGTGCGACAGAAAACACAGCCGCCATAGATCGCAAGCCGTCTTCCGCACGGGGGTAAAGATTGGCTGTGGGGTCCATGACGCGGCTTTTATAATGTGGTGTATAGTTGTCGTTAGACAGCGTCTGAATTGCTACCCGAGTATTCTTAAACGAACTGGCCAGATGGACGTTTGACGCAAGTGAAGGCTGATTTAGCTCACGTTTTTGCGCCCGAACCCGAGTGGGGTCCAGCGCCTGCGATTGCCACGTGCCAGCGTGTGTTGCCGCCTGATACATTGGCCTCAGCCGACAGTGGGGCCCGCAGGATACTGCTGTCGCAAGTGTGGCAATGTGAGTTTTCGAGTGCGTTAGTTCAGTCATCAGGACTGTGTACGATGGGCTGTGCTGTGCCGTTGGCGATGTGCCAAAGTATCGTTGAACGGAATAGAACCGTCGTGTCATTTTCGGGCGATGCAGGCTTTTTGATGGTGGCCGGTGAATTAGCAACTGCAGCTGATCTTGGGCTAAAAACAATTTTTGTTGTCTTTGTAGACGCCAGTCTTGCGTTGATTGAATTGAAGCAGCGAGGTCGCCAGATGAAAAACCGTGGTGTTGATTTTGGTAGATCCGACTTTGCAGCGATTGCCCGCGCGTTCGGTGGGGCTGGCCATTGTGTCCGCAGTACCAACGAATTGACCGAGGCGTTGAACACAGCGCAAATGGCTGACACACTCACGGTCATAGCAGTAGAGATTGAGAAAGGCGCCTATGATGGCCGTATCTGAACCAAAAGGTGCATTAGACGGCCTTGTCGTTCTCGATTTAACTCGCATTTTGGCAGGTCCCACTGCGACCCAACTTTTGGGTGATTTGGGCGCGACCGTTATTAAGATCGAAAACCCGAAAACCAATGGTGATGATACCCGCGCGTGGGGGCCACCCTACGCGCAAACAACAGATGGCGAGCAAGATCTCAGTGCCTATTTCATGGCCGCCAACCGCAACAAGTATTCTGTAGCTGCGGACCTGAGTAGCCCTGAGGGGCAACAGCTTATCAAGGCGATTGCATCGCAGGCTGACGTTGTGATCGAGAACTATAAACCTGGAGGCCTTGAGAAATATGGCCTCGATTTTGCGACACTTACAGAGCGTCATCCACGCCTTGTGTGCTGCTCGATTTCGGGCTTTGGGCAAACCGGTCCAAACCGCGATCAACCGGGCTATGATTTGATGGCGCAAGGCTATGGTGGGATGATGTCACTGACAGGTGAACCCGATGGTACGCCGATGAAAGTTGGTGTTGGCATTACTGATGTGATGTGCGGGATGTATGCGACTATTGGTGTTTTGGCGGCATTGCGACATCGCGATGCAACAGGCGAAGGACAGCATATCGATTTGTCGTTGGTAGACAGCCAGATGGCATGGCTGATCAATGAGGGGACCAATTTTTTGGCCTCTGGTGATCTGCCTAAACGTCGCGGTAACGCGCACCCAAATATTGTCCCTTACGACGTTTTTCCGTGCGCAGATGGTCATGTAATTTTGGCTGTTGGAAATGATGGGCAGTTCGGGCGGTTTTGCTCTGCTGTAGGGTTGGATCAATTAAGCGGTGATGTGCGTTTTGTGACGAATTCGCTGCGCATTGAAAATCGTGTCGCGCTGACGGCGGCAATTCAGGCGCGTTTTCAAGCCCTAGCTATGGACGATATTCTTTCGCGGTTGCGCGAGGTAAAAGTGCCAGCAGGGCCTATTCATACTGTCGGCCAAGCTCTTTCGACGGATCAGGCACGCGCGCGCGGTGCTGTGGTGGCTATGACCCACGAAGATGCGGCTCAAGGCGAAGTCCGACTTCTTGGAAATCCACTAAAATTTTCTAAGACACCTGTAACATATCGCCGCCCACCTCCGCGGTTTGGCCAAGATACAGACCAGATTGTGCGTAGCTTCGGACAAAATCCACCCAAAGAGCCGCACTCCCCCGATTAATGTCGACACAAATCACGCTTTCGTAATGTCGCGTGTAAGTGAAGTGTATGTGATGCCTTAGCCCGTGACGACCAAAGTCATGCAAGTAGTGACCATACAGGGTGTAACGATGACCTATGATATCTGCCAATGCCAAGTGACCCTGCTGATGCACAAGCGGTCAGGGACTGGAATGGCTTGATCAAAGCATTCTTGTCCCATGGCACTACGGCACCAAAATACCTGAAGGCTGTGCTAACGGCCGAACCTGATTTTGCTATGGGGCATGCTGTCCGCGGGCTCTTTTCCATGATGATGGGACGGCGTGAGATCATTGAAGTCGGGCATCAGGCAAATACCACGGTGCAGGAAAAGTTGCGCTTAGGCGGGGCCAATCGCCACGAAACTTTATGGTGCGAGGCGTTAGGTATTTGGGTCTCTGGCAGCGCAATTCGTGCCTTGCTCGGTAGATCGAATGGATGGTCCCCACAGCGGCGGAACGTTGTTGGCTACACATGGCCTGAGATGCTTCGTTTTCACCAGATCGAAACGTTGGTGGGGGTTTTGATGACCACCGGCATTATTTTGGGCGGGTTATCACTTTGGCTGCTCCTCATCGCGCTCAGCTTGGTTGGGGCCGTTATATTGTCCAAACTAAGCTGAGTAAAAGTCGTGGGGCGGGGCTCCAGACCGTTGCGCTTGGATAACCCCAACTCCCTCATTGAGCCTGAAATTGTTCGGCTCGCCCGCTCTGAAAGAGTGGCCATTAAGGCTTCTTTGCTGTCTGATGTGCCTCAAGTCGTAGCTGCTGAGTAATCTCGAGTGTTTGCGGTTTCGCGTTCGACTTTATGCCGATTGATTTG
>NZ_CBFHHE010000046.1:0-10672 GCF_965655635.1 Nereida sp. | reverse complement strand
CGGAGCGCCAAAATATCAATGGTCGGGATATCGCTGAACTGTGCGTAGAAAAGCGGTGACAGCCCCCAGACGACACAGGCGGCAATCATTGCCGCTACACCTTTGAAACTTTCAGTCATGACGCAGCAGTGCGCCCATTCCTGCGGCGGGTCAAATGAAAAAGCCGCCGCTGATATCCTCAGGCGGCGGCTCAATTATCCCAGAAGCAGGTGCGCTATCACATGCGTGAAGCGACGTTCTCCCAGTTGACCAAGTTATCAAGGAAGCTGGTCAGGTACGCTGGACGCTTGTTGCGGAAATCAATGTAGTAGCTGTGCTCCCACACATCGCAACCAAGCAGCGCTGTTTGGCCAAAGCAAAGCGGGTTCACACCGTTTTCTGTCTTTGTCACTTTCAACGCGCCGTCGGTATCTTTTACCAACCATGCCCAGCCAGAACCAAATTGGCCTGCACCAGCAGCGCTGAATTGTGATTTGAATTCGTCGACTGAACCAAAGCTCTCCACGATGGCCTTTTCAAGCTCGGACGGCATTGCAGACGCGTTCGGGCCCATCATCTCCCAAAACTGGTTGTGGTTCCAAAGTTGGCTGATGTTATTGAAGATACCGTTTTGGGCAACGGAAGTCGCGTCATATGTGCCGACGATGATCTCTTCCATGGATTTGCCGTCCCACTCGGTGCCAGCAATCAATTTATTGCCGTTATCCACGTAAGCCTTGTGGTGCAGGTCGTGGTGGTACTCAAGCGTCTCTGCAGACATACCGTGCGCAGCAAGCGCATCATGTGCATAGGGAAGGTCAGGAAGTTCAAAAGCCATCTGTGAGGCTCCTCTCTCGTCAATTGATATTACGGATCGCTACCGCTTGAAATGAGGCGGCACCGCCCCCACGTCAAGGGGGGCGGTCAAATGCAAGCTGCTTATTTTTGTGCTCTGGCTACTTTGGATAAACCTCTGCACCTTTGGCTGCGGCAGCGCTCAAGATACCAAAGACATACTCGGACACGGAGCGGAAGCAGGTCACGTCGATTGTACGCGCATCCCGCATCCAGAAAGCGGCAGCAACTTGGGCCATCCGCGTCCGGCGCATGGTACCAACAGCAAAACTGCTTGGGCGCATATCAGCGGGGCTCAATTTCGCAATAACATCTCTCACGCCGGTACCTTGTACGCGAATGATGCTGCGCGCGTCACTAACATCCGCCAACAAGTGGTGCGTATCTTTCAGTGTTTTGCCCATCTTCGCGATCGCGCCATCGACGTCCGCATAGGGCAGAACCACCAGCAATTCGTCCGGCGACATCCAAGCAATGCCTTGATCTTTCGCGATCGTGCACATGCCGGCTTGGGGCATTTCTGCGCCACTGACACTTGTTGCCGCTTTTTTCAGAGCGGCAGATGAAAGATCACCGCGTAGGGTAATCATGCCGCGCGGGCCAAGGTCCTTGACCGTAACCGCCCCTTCAAAACGTTGCCCGTTCAGGGCCGAGATCGCCTTAGACATTTTGCTTAGCCCCCTCTTTATCGTAAAATACAGGATCAACGATTTCCGCACGCACCTCGGTTCCGTCCGTCTTGGGGAAGGTCAACACTTCGCCCATCCGGTCCGGACCGTCCTTAACCAGCGCCATGGCAATGCCCCGCTCCATTGTAGCGGAGTAGTAGCTTGATGTGATGCGCCCTTGGGTATTGCGCTGACCGTTATCATTGACCCTGTCGGCGACAGCATACGCCCCATCAGGGATCACGCTGCGATCCGTTGTCAGCAGACCAACCAGCTTCCAGCGCGCAGGATCAGCCATGAAGCTACGCTCATGTGCGCGCTTGCCAAGATAATCTTCTTTCTTCTTCGACAGCGCCCATTGCAGGTTTAAATCCTGCGGAATGACCGTACCATCAGTCTCATCACCAATCATGATGAAGCCTTTTTCAGCACGAAGAACGTGAAGAGTTTCAGTACCGTAGGGCATCACGCCAAAGTCTTGGCCCGCTTTATAGATCGCGTCCCAAAGGGCGCGGGCTTGGCCTGCCTTCACGGCAATCTCGTAGGACAACTCACCCGAGAAACTGATACGGAAAATGCGCACATCAATCCCCGCAAGCGTACCATCGGCCCACCCCATAAATGACAGCGCGTCTTGGCTCACGTCCATGCCACCCAGGGTTTCGAGAACTTTGCGCGCGTTGGGGCCAACAACAGCGATCTGACCATATTGCTCAGTGACGTTGGCAACGTAGACTTTCCAGTCCCACCATTCGGTTTGAAGCCACTCTTCAATATGTTGATGAATGTGATCCGCCCCGCCGGATGTGGTGTGGCATAGCCAGGTGTCCTCATCGATGCGCGCAACAACGCCGTCATCCATCAAAAAGCCGTTCTCGGAGCACATCAAACCATAGCGGCAGCGGCCAACTTTCAGGTTTGACATCATGTTCGTGTACAGCATGTCGAGAAAACGACCCGCATCTGGACCTTTGACAATGATCTTGCCCAAAGTTGAGGCATCCAACAGACCAAGGTTTTCACGCGTGTTTTTCACTTCGCGGTTAACTGCGTCTTCGTGGCTTTCACCATCACGCGTGTAGCAATATGGACGGCGCCAATGACCCACGGGCTCCCAGTACACACCATTGTCGTCATGCCAATCGTGAAGCGGGCTTCGGCGCATGGGCTGGAAAATATTACCCTTCGCCTCACCTGCGATCGATCCCATAGAGATGGGCGTGTAAGGCGGACGGAATGTGGTGGTGCCGACAGCCGGAATTGGCGCATTAAGCGCACCCGAAAGAACCGCCAGACCATTGATATTGCTCAGCTTACCCTGATCTGTAGCCATGCCAAGCGTGGTGTAGCGCTTGGTGTGCTCAACACTCTCATATCCCTCTTGGGCAGCCAGCTGAACGTCGCTCACTTTCACGTCGTTCTGATAGTCCAGCCACATCTTCGCACGCAGCGAGATATTCGCGCCTTGGGGCATGATCCATACCGGTGCCATCGGCGCCTCAGTCACGTCGGTTGCAGACGGTACAGGATCTTTGGCCTTCACCTTTTTGCCGCACGCAGCAACGACTTTAGCTGCACAGCTTGCACCGTCAGCAAGGCCTGCACCCAGCATCATATGCCCGTTCGCAGCACCAGCGACACTTACAAACGCTTTGCCGTCATGGCTTGTTGGCGCGCGATCTGGATCAGGGCGGAAAAACTGCCCGTCCTCATCCCACGTCAACTTCCCACCGCAATGTGACCACATGTGTACAACGGGGCTCCAGCCGCCTGACATTGCAACCACGTCACATTTGATTTCCTCAAGGACTGCACCTTCGCCTGCTTGCAAGCAAAGCGCGACACCGGTCACACGCTTGGTGCCTTTGACTTTGGCGATGCCCATGCCCTGCTTTACTTCAATGCCCAAAGCGCGGGCTTGGGACACAAACCCCTGATCCGGCATCGTGCGCGCATCAACGATTGCAGGCACGGACAAGCCCGCCTGAACCATGGCAATCGCCGTGCGGTACGCATCGTCATTGTTGGTCACAACAACCGTGCGGTCGCCTGCGCTGACGCCGTAGTTTACAGCATAATCGCGCACCGCAGACGCCAACATAACGCCCGGAATATCATTACCAGCAAACGACAAAGGCCGTTCAATCGCACCGGTTGCTGTGATGATCTGCTGCGCGCGGACTTTCCACAAACGGTGACGCGGACCATCCAGTTCAGGCGCGTGATCACGCAACCGCTCATAACAAAGCACATAACCGTGGTCATACACCCCCGCGCCCATTGTACGAGTCCGCAGAGTGACATTTTTCATCTTTTCAAGTGCTTGAACGGTGTTATTGATCCACTCATCAACGGCAATACCGTCAATTTCAGAAGGCACACCGCAGGTTGCATCAACAGGTGCGCGCCCCCCCCACTCGCCGTTTTGTTCCATCAACGTCACATCAAGACCGGCACGCCCGGCGGTAAGAGCAGCACTCAAACCCGCCGTGCCACCCCCAATGACCAAAACATCCGTGTGGTGATAGAAATGCTCGTAAGTATCGGGATCACGCGCTTCCGCGTCAGGTGCGCGGCCAAGCCCCGCAGACCGGCGAATAAACGGCTCATAGACATGCTTCCACAAAGGCCGCGGGTGAATGAACATCTTGTAATAAAAACCCGCAGGCAAAAAACGCGACAAATGCTTGTTGATGGCACCGACATCAAATTCAAGACTGGGCCAGTGGTTTTGGCTAGCGGCCTTCAGGCCCCCGAATAGCGGTGTGGTTGTGGCACGCGCGTTGGGTTCAAACGTGTTGCCCTCGCCCAAATTCATCAACGCGTTAGGCTCTTCCGCACCAGAGGCCACTACACCACGTGGACGGTGATACTTGAACGACCGGCCCATCAACATCTGATCTTCCCCCAAAAGGGCAGAAGCCAAAGTGTCTCCGGCAAACCCGCTCAGGCGTTTGCCGTTAAATGTGAAATCTACTTTGGCGCTTCGATCAATCAGACGGCCGCCATTTGCCAAACGTGTGCTCATGAAAAGTTTCTCCATGTCCAGCCCGGCCGGGCGGCGCTGATCGCGTCAGTGATGTTTTTCGGAGGCTCAAGCGTTTGCGCGCTGTAAGTGCCAAACACTTCAAGCGTGTTGGTGCAGCGCGCCGCGTGGAACCACTTGCCGCAACCGGCTGCGTGACGCCAGCGCTCAAAATGGATGCCTTTGGAGTTTTCGCGTTGGAACAAATACTGCTCAAACGCCGCGTCATCCGCGCCAACTGTCTCTCGTTTAACGTGCGCTTCGCCGCCGGCGGACAACTCTGTTTCATCTGCAGCGACGCCGCAATATGGGCATGTAAGGATCAGCATCGGGCAGCTCCGTTATTTAGGGCGAAATCGATGGGGTTTACTGTTAGGCTTGAAACGAGGGCGTTCAGTACACGCACCACAAAAGGAGTGAATCCTTGGATCAGACCACTATTTTGCTGTGTATCGGCGCAGCAGTTGTTGCTTTTGCCGTTATCATGTTTTTGCGCGAACAAGCCGCTATCAAGCGCCGCAAAGCCGCCAGAGGCGGACGCGAGGTTGACGTGAGCGACCTCATTGCTTTTGGCAGCGCTGCCGCAAAAGCCGAACGCGACGACAAAGAAACCTGACATCATCCGCATCAGTGCGCCACCCCTGCGGCAACACTTTCGTCGATGAAGCGGCCTTCGCGGAAACGGCCCAAGCCGAACTGGTCAGTCAAAGGTGAATGTCCTTTGGCGATCAACTCTGCCATGCCCCAGCCAGATCCCGGAATTGCCTTGAACCCGCCTGTCCCCCAACCGCAGTTGATGAACATGCCTTCAACTGGCGTTTTGGACAAAATCGGCGAGCGGTCCCCTGTTACATCGACGATACCGCCCCACTGGCGCAGCATCTTTAGGCGCGAGATCATCGGAAATGTCTCACAAAGCGCGCGCACAGTTTCCTCAACGTGGTGAAAAGAACCCCGCTGTGTGTAAGCGTTATGGCTGTCTGTACCACCACCAATGACCATCTCGCCTTTGTCTGATTGGCTCATGTAACCGTGCACCGTATTGGCCATCACAACCACGTCCATGCACGGCTTAATCGGCTCTGACACCAGTGCCTGCAGCGGCACAGATTCAATAGGCAGACGGAAGCCCGCCATATCCGCAAGCACACCGGAATGTCCCGCGACGACAACACCAAGCTTGTTGCAGCTGATATCACCTTGGGTCGTGGTAACGCCTGTCACTTTCCCGCCCGAACGCTTCACCGCTGTCACTTCGGTTTGCTGAATAATGTCCATACCCATGTCAGAGCACGCGCGGGCATAGCCCCACGCAACCGCATCGTGACGGGCCGTGCCACCGCGTGCTTGCCACAGGCCACCCAAAACAGGGTATCTAGGGCCATCCAAGTTAATGATAGGTACCAGTTCTTTGACGCGCTTAGGCTCAATCCATTCGGTCGTAACGCCCTGCAGCGCATTGGCGTGAGCCGTGCGTTTATAGCCGCGCACCTCATGATGGGTCTGCGCCAGCATGATTACACCGCGCGGGCTAAACATAATGTTATAATTTAGGTCTTGCGACAGTGTCTCGTACAAACTGCGGGCTTTTTCATAAATCGCAGCGGATGGGTCCTGAAGATAGTTTGACCGGATAATCGTCGTGTTGCGGCCCGTATTACCGCCACCTAGCCAACCTTTTTCGATAATCGCTACGTTTGTGATGCCAAAGTTGCGCCCCAAGTAATATGCAGTAGCCAATCCATGGCCACCGGCACCAACGATGATCACATCATAATGGCTTTTGGGCGCAGGTTTAGCCCACGCACGGCCCCACCCTTTGTGATATGTCAAAGCCTCTTTCGCGATTGCGAAGGCAGAATATTTCTTCATCGGGCAGCCTCATACATAGGTGGCGCAGAAAGGATCGATCTTGAGGTATTGATGCCACGGGTCACCATGCGCTGAAAGCCGCGCGGCGTCGCTTCCCTGCGGTTTTGCGACAACTGCGCACAGATGATCAAGGCCTCTTTTTGTTTGGTTCCGCAGCCGCTAGATAGTGCAAGGTCACAAAGGCAGAAAAACCATGATTTGGCTTATATTTTGGACAATTTCCGGCATTCTTGCACTTAGTGCAATGATTTGGATCGTCGCGGCGTTTTGGCGCACAGCCGATGCTGATGCAGAGTCAAAAAGCTATGACATCGATGTGTACAAAGCACAGCTCGCCGAAGTTGACCGCGACTTGGCACGCGGCATTGTCACTGAAGACCAAGCGGACGCTGTCCGCCTTGAAATCTCGCGCCGTCTTTTGGCCGCCGACGCATCTGAACAGTCCCAAAGCGGAACAGCCGCCGACGCACCAGCAACTTTGACCAAAGCTGCCGCAGTTTTGGGCGGTGCGGCTGTTGTTGCAGGTGCCTTGGGTCTTTATGCAACGATCGGCGCCCCCGGCTACGGGGACCTGCCCCATGCGGAACGCCTACGCATCGCCGAACAACTGCGCGCCGAGCGTCCCAGCCAAGAGATGGCCCAGAGTCAGGCAAGCCGAACGCTCAAAAAGCCCACAGCCGAACAACTACCCGAAGGCTATCTTGAGTTGGTTGAGACTTTGCGCACCACGGTCGCTGAACGGCCAGATGACGCACGCGGTCAAAGTCTTTTGGCAAACGCCGAAGCACGGCTTGGCAATTACACCGCCGCTTACACGGCCCAACAAAATGTGATCGGTGCCCAAGGTGATGACGCCACAGCCGAAGACTGGGCATTGGCGGGTGAGTTCATGGTTCTGGCGGCAGGCGGTTATGTCTCGCCCGAGGCCGAGAATGCCTTTGCCCAAGCGCTGCAAAAAGACGCCACCCAACCGCAGTCACGCTTTTACATCGGGCGCATGTTTGCCCAAACAGGCAGGCCGGACCGGGCGTTCCAGCTTTGGCGTCAACTAATGGATGCCAGCAGCCCCGTGGACCCTTGGGTTGTTCCCATCCGCGCCGAGATCGAGGACTTAGCCGACCGTGCAGGCATCCGCTATCAGCTGCCACCTGATGCCGCTGGCCCCTCTGCCGAAGCCATCGCTGCAGCACGGGACATGACAGCTGAGGACCGCACAGCAATGATCCGTGGCATGGTCAGCACGCTTAACACACGCCTTGCAACCGAAGGCGGCACACCTGCCGATTGGGCGCGCCTGATCAATGCATACGGCGTTTTGGGCGAGATCGACGCCGCCACCGCTATTTGGCAAAACGCCCAAGAAAGCTTTGCGGACGCGCCCGAAGCCCTTGCCATCATTAAACGCGCAGCAGACGCGTCAGGGATACCCAAATGATTTTTGAAGACATCGCAGAGTTTGCGGAAACGCTGCCAAACTTTACAGCCCTTGCGGGTCTTGATCTGGGCACAGTTACCTTGGGCGTCGCCGTGAGTGATACATTAATGTCGGTAGCGACCCCGCTGGAAACCATCAAGCGCAAGAAGTTCGGCGTGGACGCGGCCTCGTTGGCAAAAATCTGCGCCCACCGCGAGGTTGGCGGCATTGTGCTGGGCCTGCCCCGCAACATGGACGGAACAGAAGGCCCCCGCGCCCAATCTACACGCGCGTTCGCCCGCAACCTTGAACGGCTTAAGGCGTTTGCCACAGTCCCCATCACCTTTTGGGACGAACGCCTATCGACCGTCGCCGCCGAACGCGCGCTGATTGAGGCGGACACATCACGCAAACGACGCGCAGAAGTCATTGACCACGTTGCCGCCGGATATATTTTGCAAGGCGCGCTGGATCGTCTGCGCCATTTAAAGGGATAAAAACATGCCAACAGATGCCCCCGTTTGGCAACGCGCCGAGATCGAAAGTCCTTGCGTAAATATTTGCGTTATCCACCCCGAAACACGGCTGTGCACGGGCTGCTTGCGATCAATCGATGAGATCGGTGTATGGTCATCCCTGTCTGCCGACGCACGAAAAAACGTAATGGATGACCTACCAAACCGCGCATCCCTACTAAAGCAACGCCGCGGCGGACGGGCAGCACGGTTAAAGCGCTGACCCCTTACTTCTTTTGTTCATAAATATCCGCGCCGCAGGCTTTCTCGGCCGGTGCTAAACAAGCAACGGCCTTTAAAGCTCAATATCTAACCAAGAACGCCCATCGCCCAAATCTGGGCGAAAAAACCCTATCATGCGACCGTTTCCGTCTGGATCATCAACCTCTGGATCCCAAGGATCAGTGCCGTGCAGCAAAAACGGATGCAGCAAAGCCGCCTGCCCTTTTGTGATATTAAGCGGAACCTTTGGGCAGCAGTCAAATACCTCGCGCCGAGCCGCTTGATAGGCATCAGTGATATCGACCTGTGAGGGGTCCGCATCACCAATCGCTTCACGCAGGGCACGTTGCATAATGGTCTGACTTCCCTCCCAAACGACCGTTGGCGCAGCAGCAACTTTACCCAGCGGGATCGCCAAAATATAGGCGTGATACTCCATTGCAAAACGCCGTTTTTGCGGACCAACGGGCAGCAAGCCATCCACATGGGCGGCTGACCGTTTCAAACGGTAGCGGTGGTTGGCGTCACTCTCGCCCACGTCTTGTTTGGGGTAGCCAGGGTAAATAATCGAAACCTGCGCGCGGTGTAAAGGCAGCGTTGGAACAGCATCGCGCCACGCCCCCATCAGCGGCACATCACCAATGGCCCCATCTGGCGTATTAGAAAGCGCGTCCACACCCACAAACCATGTGTTGCCGTGCCGCAAATTAGTCGTCTGCACCGCAGGTTCACGTGTGATCGGGCGCATGACCTCTGCTGCCTTATCAGACCATTCAGCAACCCGCGGATCGTGCGGGTAAATCACAAAGCCGGATGATCCAAGCAGCCCCATACCCTACAAGTTATGCGAAAAACACGCCGCGCAACATATTGCCCGCAACGCAGATTAAGAAAAACGCAAACGCACGCTTTAATGGCTTAGGGTCCATCCAGTGGGCAAGCTTCGCCCCAAGTGGCGCGGTCAGCAATGTCATTGAAATCGTAAGACCGAAGGCGACTACGTTTATTGCCCCGAAAGTCAGCGGCGGCTTAGAGCTTGGCTCGATCTCAACGAACAAAAACCCAATCGCAGACGGCACTGCGATCAGCGCACCCAAACCTGCCGCCGTCGCCACAGCGCGGTGGATCGGGACGTTGAACAAGGTTTGGTAAGGCACGCAGAACGCCCCGCCACCAATGCCCATAAGCACTGACAGAAACCCAACGACCAACGAGGTGACATACCCCACACCGCCGCGCGGCAAAACATCACCCAATCGCCAATGTGGACGACCAAACGCCATGTATAGACCAACCAAAAGCCCTAAAATGCCAAAAATGCCTTGCAGGGTGACTGATTTAAGTTCGGACGCAATCCAAACTCCAACAACTGCGCCAAGCGCAATTCCCGGCGTCCAAGCCCGCAGCATGTCCCAGTCTACAGAGCGCTTTTTATGGTGACTTTGGACCGAGCGCACAGATGTCACAACAATCGTAGCAAGCGATGTCGCCAGACAAACCTGCATCAGCTGAGGGCCATCATAGCCAAGCGACGACAACAAGTAAAAATACCCTGGCACCAATACGATGCCCCCACCGACCCCTAAAAGACCAGCAAGCACGCCCGCAAAGGCACTAAACGCTAAAAGGGTCGTTACCAACGGTATTAATTCAGCTACGTCAGGCATTTAGGCACCCCTTCTCATGTGTCTTTTGATATGTCTTCTAAGGCTTTGGTTTCGCCGCTCTGTGCGGTTTCTGCCGCTTGTTTGATGAGTGCATAAGCGTCGCGCAGGACTTGCGCGTCCGCTCCGTTTTTGGGCGCGTGCTCAGACAGATAGCGCCGCCATGCACGCGCGCCCGGTTGTCCAGAAAACAACCCCAGCATGTGACGCGTGACTTGGTGAAGCTTACCGCCTTCGGCGAGGTGCGCTTCGATATGGCTGGCCATCGTCTCAATCACATCATCCAGCGGACGCGGTCCGCGCTTGGCCCAAATGCGCTGATCCGCCTGTGACAAAATCGCGGCAGGGTCGTGATATGCAGCGCGCCCCACCATGACACCGTCCAAACCGCGTTCAAGCAGCGCCTCGGCTTCGTCCAAGCTTGCTACACCGCCATTGATAGAAAGATGCAGATGGGG
>NZ_CBFHHE010000045.1:0-11831 GCF_965655635.1 Nereida sp. | reverse complement strand
CACAACATCTTGCGCAGCATTAATCAAAAGATACAACTAAATGATACTTTTGATCAAGTCATGGTTTAGGGCCTATTTCGCGGCTTTGCCAAACCGTCGCAGCAAATCTTGCATCAATTATAGCCCCGCCCCTTTTACTTCACCGCAAGGGGACGTAGGATAAAAACAGTTGACAGATGGCTTCAAAGGAACCGCGTCTATGGATCGCTCAATTGACTACGGAAACCTGATGCACCGCGCGATGCGCAGCTTGATCCAGAACGTTTTGAACGATGTGGCGGCGAACGGCCTGCCCGGTGAGCACCACTTTTTCATCACGTTCGACACAATGCATCCGGACGTCGAAATTGCAGACTGGTTGTCAGACAGATATCCGGGCGAAATGACTGTCGTCATGCAGCATTGGTTCGACAACCTAAATGTCACCGACGAAGGCTTTGCGGTCACTTTGAACTTTGGTGACAGCCCCGAGCCCCTTTATATTCCATACGACTCGATCAAAACTTTTGTGGACCCGTCCGTTGAATTTGGCCTGCGCTTTGAAAGCCAAGACGATGACGAAGATGATCTAGAAGACACTGATCTGGACCTGCCAAATGACGTCGACTTGCTGCCTGTCACCCAAGCAAGCAGCGCCGATCGTAACACGGACAGTGACACCCCCAAAACCAATGCAGACGTTGTGAGCCTTGATAGTTTCCGCAAGACCTGAGCCAACGACGGCCAGTAGCGACTTCTAGTTATTGCGCGCGGCATCTTTGCGCGCTAAACGGCATACAACAGTATACGAACAGGACTTCATCATGAGCACCACCCGCACCGAGACCGACAGCTTTGGCCCATTGGAGGTTCCCTCCGAGAAATATTGGGGCGCACAAACACAGCGCAGCATCATGAACTTCCCTATCGGCTGGGAAAAGCAACCAATCGCAATCGTGCGTGCATTAGGTGTGATCAAACAAGCCTGCGCACAAGCCAACATGGACAACGGCAAGCTGCCCAAAGAATTGGGCGATGCCATCATCCAGGCCGCATCCGAAGTGGTTGAGGGCAAATTCGATGACAACTTTCCACTGGTCGTCTGGCAAACCGGTTCTGGTACTCAGTCCAACATGAACGCCAATGAGGTGATCGCAAACCGCGCCATCGAGATTTTGGGCGGCGTCATCGGGTCAAAAGATCCCGTGCACCCGAATGATCACTGCAACATGGGCCAGTCGTCAAACGACACATTCCCTACCGCGATGCACATTGCCACCGCGATGACAGCGCGCGACGTATTGATCCCCGGACTTGAGAAATTGCACGCGGCCTTGGCAGCAAAAGTAAAAGAATTTGACGGGATTATCAAAATTGGTCGCACCCATACTATGGACGCGACACCGCTGACGTTGGCGCAAGAATTCTCTGGCTATACGCATCAAGTTGCGATGGGGCTTGAGCGTATCAAATCTGCCCTGCCCCGCATCAATGAGCTGGCCCAAGGCGGCACAGCTGTCGGCACCGGCCTGAACACCGTGCAAGGCTGGGGCGAACAAGTCGCAGCCAACATGGCGGCCATCACGAACCTTCCTTTCGTAACCGCGCCCAATAAGTTCGAAGCCCTCGCCGCACATGACGCGATGGTCGAGATGTCCGGCGCATTGAAAACTGTTGCGGCCAGCCTATTCAAAATTGCAAACGACATTCGCCTCTTGGGCTCTGGACCCCGCTGTGGTTTGGGCGAGTTGATGTTGCCCGAAAACGAGCCAGGCTCATCCATCATGCCGGGCAAAGTGAACCCAACCCAATGCGAGGCTCTTACACAAGTGTGCGCCCATGTGTTCGGCAATGACGCAGCCGTGGGTTTTGCAGGCAGCCAAGGTCACTTTGAGTTGAACGTCTACAAGCCGATGATGGCCTATAACGTGTTGCAGTCCATGCAGTTGCTAGGCGACGCCGCCGTTGCATTCACCGATAACTGCGTGTCGGGCATCCAAGCCAACACCGACAACATCACGCGTATTATGAATGAATCGCTGATGCTGGTAACGGCGCTGGCCCCCGAGATTGGCTATGACAACGCAACGACCGTCGCAAAAACAGCGCATAAAAACGGCACGACCCTGAAAGAGGAAGCGATTGCGTTGGGCTTTGTAGACGCCGAAACTTTCGACCGTGTTGTCCGCCCTGAATTGATGATCGGCCCTAAGTGAGTGTCATCAACCTAAACAAGGCCCGCAAGGCCAAGGCGCGCGCCGACAAAAAGGCGCGCGCTGATGAAAACGCTGTAAAATTTGGTCAAAGCAAAAGCCAGAAAACCATCACTTCCGCACGCAAAGCACAGCTTTCGAAGCATTTAGACGGTCATAAAACTGATGGCTGAGCGGCCTACCAAACGTTCGCTCACCCTGCGGGGCCACCGCACTTCGGTGTCGCTTGAAGATGCTTTTTGGAACAGTTTTCGCCAAATAGCTGCAGAGAATAACAAACCAATCAATGTGTTAGCAGCTGAAATTGATGCAACACGCGGTGTCGATATTGGGCTGGCCTCGGCAATTCGCCTGCATGTGCTGCAGTATTACAAATCCAAAATAGCCACGCACGGCGCCAAAGATATTGCTGACGTCTAGTCAGGCTTGTGCTCGGCTTTCTTTTCCCATCTGCCGCTTTCCTCAGACCAATACTGCGCCGTCACGCCCGCACTGGTTAAGCTGCGCCACTGCTCCCGCGCGTGCTGAAGTGCTTCGCCATCATTGCCATCAAACAGGATACACGCCCGCGTAAGCGATGTAAGCTCATCGGCGGTCACCTCAGCGCCGTGAACTGACATCAGACAGTTGGCGTTGTTCGGATAAGATGCTTGCGTGCCCTTGGTCAGCAAAACTGGCTGCGCCGCATCATGATCCCCGCAAGCAACACCGTGGGGCAAAAAGCTGTCGTCCCGCGCGGTCCAAATTGCCAAATCCAGCGCCTCCAGATCAGTGGCTTCAGCCCCGCGCACAACGCATTTCATTCCTGCCCCCACCGCTTTTTCCAGCAGTGTTGGCAACGTAACCTCAAGCGGTGCGCGGGTTAGATGATAAAAGTAAACTTCGCCCACGTTATGCTTCGTAAGTGTCTGCAATCAAACGGTTCAAAGCCATAACGCCCCACCCCGTTGCCCCTTTGGGCGCGTGAGCCGTATCCGCCTTCACACTTGCCACACCAGCAATATCGAGGTGAATCCAAGGCATCCCTTCGTGGATAAAGCGTTGCAGGAATTGCGCCGCAGTGATGCTACCTGCCGCACGTGTGCCTACGTTTTTCATATCAGCAACCGCACTTTTGATCTGAGCGTCGAACTCAGGGCCCATCGGCATGCGCCACGCCCCCTCACCCTCAAGCCCTGCGGCGGCCAAAAAGTCTGCGCAAAGCGTGTCATCGTTTGAAAACACACCGGCGTTGTCATGGCCAAGGCCCACAATGATGGCACCGGTTAGGGTTGCCAAGTTGATCACGCCCGTTGGCTTGAACCGCTCTTGGGCATACCAAAGCACGTCCGCCAGAACGAGGCGCCCTTCTGCATCAGTATTGATGATCTCAACTGTGTCGCCTTTCATGGAGCGTACAACATCACCTGGGCGCGTAGCTGTTGAGCTTGGCATGTTTTCCACCAGCCCAACCAAGCCCACCACATTCGCTTTAGCCTCGCGCATGGCAAGCGTTTTCATAACACCCGCCACGACACCCGCGCCGCCCATGTCCATCGTCATGTCTTCCATGCCGCCAGCAGGCTTTAGGCTGATGCCGCCTGTGTCGAAAACAACTCCCTTACCAACAAGGGCAAAAGGCGCTTCATCACCGCCACCGTTCCACTTCATCACAACCACTTTGGACGGCGATGCACTGCCTTGGCCGACGCTCAACAGGGTACGCATGCCCAACTTTTCAAGGGCGTCTTCTTCAAGTACTTCAACCTCAAGGCCAAGAGCCGTCAGCGCGGCCAGACGGTCGGCAAATTCTGTCGTTGTCAGAATATTCGCAGGCTCTGTCACCAGATCGCGGGTGAAAAACACACCCTCAGCAATCGCACGCAACTCAGCCAACTGACCATCAAGTGTCTCGGGCTTGTTGAGCATCACGTTCAGAGCGCCAAAAGTTTTGGGTTCTGCTGTTTTGTGGTCCTGAAACTGATATGCACGGAGCAGCGCACCAAGCGTGATCTGATCTGCGTGCTTGGCACTTCCCGCCATGACCAAAACGTCGCCTGCGCCAATTGCTTTGCCAATCTGTACACCCGCTTTGCGTGCGGTAGGCGCATCCGTACGGCGGTCCAGTTTGATGATTTGCACCGCACTTGCGGCCATACCTGCGGGCCACGCCAAATCCGTAGTGTCAGCCGCTTTCATGTCAGAAAACGCATCCGAGCCCACCAAACGCTCAACAGCCCCCTTGCTTAGCCGGTTCACGCGGCGCCCAGCTTGATCAAGTTTGCCTTCTGCATCCACAAAAATGACGACGCGGCCAGTGTGTGCGGCTATCGCGTCTAGATTAGTTTGTGATGCGGTGACGGTAATCAAATCAGTCATGGCTGGGGCCCCTTTAAACTCATGCGGCATTCACGCCGACCTTTGCCTATAGCTAGCGTGCGGACATAGGATTGACCAGAAACGAGTTTCGCCTGCCGTTTGCATGAGCTAGTATACAGAAACAGTCTGCCGACACCCACATTAAGATCAGGAGCCTCGTGCGCGCCAATGCCCCGGTTTGACCGCTACATGCTGTCCCAACTTATGGTGCTTTTCGGGTTTTTCAGCCTTGTTTTGGTGCTTGTGCTTTGGGTCAACCGCGCTGTGCGCTTGTTTGACCAACTTATTGGTGACGGGCAAACCGCGTTGGTATTTCTTGAATTTTCCGCACTTACGCTGCCTGTAGCAATCGCCGCCGTTCTACCTATCGCGTGCTTTGCTGCGGCGGTCTATGTGACAAACCGAATGAGCCAGGAGAGCGAGTTGGTAGTGGTTCAAGCGACTGGGTACTCCGGCTTCAGGCTTGCGCGACCGGTTTTGGTGTTCGGAATGGTCGTAGCGATTTTGATGGCACTATTGTCGCATGTTTTGATGCCCGTGAGTACCGCACGCCTGTTGGATCGGACCGCAGAAGTGTCGCAAAACATTACCGCCAAACTGCTTAGTGCGGGACAATTTCAACACCCAGCAAAAGATGTCACGCTATTCATCAGTGACATCACAGAGCGTGGCGAACTGGTTGGCTTGTTTCTATCAGATGCGCGAAACCCCGAACGTAGCGTGACCTACACCGCCAAATTAGCGCTTCTGGTCCGGGGTGAAAGCGGCGCAAAATTGGTGATGTTCGATGGCCAAGCGCAAACGCGCCGCGCCTCTACCAATCAGATATCAATCACCACTTTTGCTGATTTCGCATACGATATTGGCGGACTGATTTCATCGGCTCCAACAGGTAAACGCAAGGTGGATGAGTTAAGCACGTCAGAGCTGCTCGCAGCGACACCTGCACTGCAAGACGAAACAGTCGAATCCCGCGCCAAGTTAGTCACAGAGGCCCACCTACGGTTTGCGCGCCCCCTTTTGGCCCCTGTCTCTGCGCTGATGGGATTTGCGTTCTTGATGGTGGGCAGCTTCAGCAGGTTTGGCATCTGGCCCCGCGTCGTGTGGGCGACCATCGCATTGATCTTAACCAAACTCGGCGAGAACGTTGTCACCGCAAAAGTGCTTGAGGAAGCAAACCTCTGGCCACTTATGTATGTTCCAGCGTTCGGGGGCACCGTAGTTGCAATCGCCCTTTTGTGGCTATCAGCTCGCCCCAGCCTGCTGCGCCGCCGCACGCGGGAGATCACCACATGACGCTGCACCTATACTTTGCAATGAAATTCCTGCGTAGCCTTTTGGTGGTTGGCGCGATCTTCTTTGCAGTCCTACTGTTGATTGATGTGCTCGAACAGGTGCGCCGTTTCAGCGATGCGGATGTGTCTTTCGCAGGCATTCTTGGGCTGGCCGCGTTAAACGTGCCGTCGGGTTTATACACCATTTTGCCGCTCATCACGATCATCGCCACACTGACCCTGTTTCTGGGTCTTGCGCGCACATCAGAGCTGGTGATCACACGGGCGGCGGGACGAAGTGCGTTGCTGTCTCTTCTGGCTCCAATCATTGTGGCAGCAGGGCTTGGTGCGCTCTGCGTAAGCGTTCTGAACCCACTCGTCGCCGCAACCTCCAAGCAATACGAGGAAAACGCCGCGCGCTATACGGACGGCGCGGCCTCAGTTTTGTCTGTTTCAGACGAAGGGCTGTGGCTGCGTCAGGGCGATTTGCGCGGGCAAACCGTGATCCACGCACAGCAATCAAGCGCCGACGGCACGCGGTTGGTCAATGCGATGTTTTTGGCTTATTCCGAGGACGGCCTGCCCCTTACACGTGTCAATGCCGTTGAGGCGGTTTTAACCGACGGAGCTTGGCAGTTGCGCGATGCCAAGACGTGGCGCCTAAACGACCCTAACCCCGAACGTACTGCTATCATCGCAGAAACCTTGACCATTCCAACGGACCTCACGCGGGACCGAATTCAAGATAGTTTCGGTACGCCAAGTACTGTTCCAATCTGGGCGCTACCGCGGTTCATCGCAGATCTCGAAACCGCTGGCTTTTCCGCGCTATCCTACCGCATTTGGTATCATATGGAGTTGGCGCTGCCGCTATTTTTAGTCGCAATGGTTCTCATTGGGGCTGTTTTCACCATGCGCCATGTACGTTTTGGCAAGACAGGCCAAATGGTGCTCTATGCAATCATGATGGGCTTTGGTGCGTTCTTTTTGCGCAACTTCGCGCAGGTGCTAGGTGAAAACGGTCAAATCCCAATTATCCTTGCCGCATGGGCACCCCCGATTACTGCGATCTGTTTGGCAATTGCGATGCTGCTTCATTTGGAGGACGGATAATGTTGCGCGCTTTGATCCTATCTGCTGGCATTTCGCTATCTTCTCTAAGCCCCGCCGCCGCACAAAACGCAACATTAGTTGCCGACACCATCAGTTTTGACGGCGCAAATCGGCTGGTCGCATCCGGGGCAGTCGAAGTTCTTTACGGCTCAACGCGTTTGAAGGCATCGCGGGTTGTTTACGATCAAGCCACTGACAAATTGCGCATTGAAGGACCGCTGACCTTGGTCGACGGCGAAACAATCCTTGTGGCAGACGAAGCCCAGATCAGCCAGGATTTGCGTAACGGGGTGCTAGAAAGCGCGCGGGTGGTTCTGGCCGAACAGTTGCAGCTTGCAGCGACCGAAGTGAACCGCGTAAGCGGCCGTTACACTCAGCTTTACAAAGTCGCAGTCACCAGTTGCCACGTTTGCGGAGCAGATGACCTGCCCCTTTGGCAATTGCGGGCCAAAGAAATTGTACACGACCAAGACGCACGACAGCTTTACTTCGACAGCGTCCAGTTGCGCGTACTGGATATCCCCGTGTTCTACCTGCCCAAACTTCGCCTGCCTGATCCAACGCTTGATCGCGCTGCTGGTTTTTTGGTGCCAAGCCTGCGCACGAACAGCCAGCTTGGAACAGGCCTGAAGCTGCCGTATTTTATACCGATCGGGGACGATAAAGACCTCACCCTGACCCCTTATTTTTCGTCATCCACCGCAACAATCGAGTTTCGCTACCGCCAAGCCTTTGCCAGTGGCGATCTGAATGTACGCGGTGCGCTGACCGACGATGATCTTGAAACAGGGCAACGCAGCTATCTTTTTGCGGACGGATCATTCGAATTAGGTCGGGATTACACGCTCAGTTTTGATATCGAACAAACATCCGACGACACATATTTGATCGACTACGGCTATAATGCAAAAGATCGCCTCGACAGCGCGATCGGCCTTGAGCGAGTGCGCGCAGATGATGCGTTTGATGCAACGTTGATGTACTTCAAATCACTCCGCTCAGGCGAGCAAACGTCAACTCTTCCGCCGCTTGTGGGCGATCTGCGCTATACAAAGCGCCTAAATGTTCGCGGTGGCACGCTTGATCTCAGCGGCGATATTCACGCGCACCAAAGATTTTCGGGC
Organism: Nereida sp.; assembly: GCF_965655635.1. NCBI lineage: Bacteria > Pseudomonadati > Pseudomonadota > Alphaproteobacteria > Rhodobacterales > Roseobacteraceae > Nereida > Nereida sp. The sequence continues at coordinate 3,770 of NZ_CBFHHE010000045.1, read as the reverse complement.
ACCAGCGCTGCGGTTCAATCGGGTGCAACGCCATTTAGTTTTTCCCCCGCTGGCCGCGACGTCACGCGTCTCAGCGCTGCTGCGCTCTATCAAAACGGCTGGATTATGGGCGGCTTTGCAATTGATTTTGATGCACGCATTGGCGCGGATATCTACACCTCTGGAGACGACCTTGGTGAGGCTGACACCCTAAGCCGTGTAACACCTGTAAGTTCGGTCGTCCTGCGGTATCCGCTTGCGAAAGATACGGACCAAGCGACGCATATCCTTGAGCCAGTTCTACAACTTTCATGGGCAGACACTTTGGGTGACACGCCGCGCAACGAAGACAGCACACGCTCAGAATTCGACGAAGGCAACCTGCTGTCCTTTAGCCGTTTCAGCGGGCAAGACGCCGTTGAAACAGGTTTACGCACAACGGTGGGCTTGAACTACGCGCGCACGGGAAAGGATGGCTGGCATTACGCACTTAGTGCGGGCAAAAGCTTCCGTGAGAATACAGACCATGATTTCGCTGCAACAACAGGGGTGGCAAACAGTAGCTCTGACTGGCTGCTGGCGGCACAAGTGAAATTCAACGATGCGCTGACACTGACCAACCGAGCTGTCGTGCAAGACGATCTGACTTTTCAACGCAATGATTTGCGCCTGTCGTATCAAACCACGGATTGGCGTTTAGCCAGCAGTTATTACTGGTCACAAGCGGATTCAGACCTGCCCAACACCGATTTTGCAGAACTGACATTAGACGGCAGCTATGGCTTTGATCGCTATTGGTCAGCCCAAGGTGATCTGCGCTATGACTTCAACGAAGGCAACACGGCGCGTGCCGGTTTTGGTGTGAGTTACGAAAATGAATGCATTGTTGTCGGCGCTGCAGTCTCCCGGCGCTTCACCTCATCGACAAATTTAGATCCCACGACCGATTTCGACCTAACCGTGTCACTTAAAGGGTTCAGCACGGGCCGCTCTCGTGGCACAATGGAAAAACCGCACCGGTGTAATTGAGGCCAGCAGCACAATGATCAAATCGTTTTCCCGTTTCGCCAAGAGCGCCTCACAGGTGGCTTTTGCTTTTGTTATTTGCTCATCGGCCGCACTGGCACAAAACCAATTTGCGCCAGCGATCAAGGTGAACGACCGCGTCATCACCCGCTATGAGTTGGATCAACGGGCGCGCTTTTTGCAGGTACTCAATGCGCCGGGCAACCCTGCGGGCTTGGCGCGTGAACAACTCATTGATGACCGGCTAAAGCAGGACGCGCTTGCAACAGCCGGGATAACCCCAAACCGCGAGCAGGTTCTCGAAGGGATGGCAGAATTTGCAGGTCGCGGTGGGATCACACTTGAACAATTCATCACCGCAATTGCCCAAGACGGTGTAGACCAGCAATCATTCCGCAGTTTCGTCGAAGTCGGCATCGGTTGGCGCGAGTTTGTCCGGGCACGCTTTGCACCCCGCGCCGCAGTCAGCGACACTGAGATCGAGCGCCGCATCGCCTTGTCATCAGCAAATCAAGCGGGTGGCGTGCGGGTTCTGCTGTCCGAGATCGTGTTGGCGAATTTACCAGAAGTCGCAGATGAAACCCGTGCGCGCGCGGAAGATATCGCACAAGTCCAATCAATCGCACAATTTGCAGCGCTTGCTAGACAGTATTCGTTGTCCAACAGCCGCGAAAACAGTGGCCGGCTGAACTGGCGCGCCCTTTCGGACTTTCCGCCAGCCATCGCACAGCGATTTTTGTCCCTGCAGCGCGGTGCGGTCACTCAGCCCATCTCATCGGGTGAAGCCGTCGTGCTGTTTCAACTGCGCGGCATTGAAGAAACAAGCGCGCCAAGCCCTGCCCCCGCAGCAATCGACTATGCGGCCTACTATATCGCCGGCGGGCGCTCTGAAGCGGGGCTCAAACGCGCCGCAGAAATCCGTGCAAGCGTCGATACATGCGACGATCTCTACGGCATTGCCCAAGGCCAACCTGCGAGCATTTTGGACCGCGGTGCGCTGGCACCTTCAGATATTCCCAACGACATCGCGCTTGAGCTAGCAAAACTGGACGACAACGAAGTCTCAACTGCGCTAACGCGTGCCGGTGGCGATACCTTGGTGTTTTTGATGCTGTGCGGTCGCACGCCCCAACTTGGCGAGGACATAGACCGTGGTGCCATCCGTAAATCGCTTTTGAACGAACGGGTTGAGCGGCTGGCCGAGGGGTTCTTAGCCGAACTACGCGCAGATGCGATCATCACTGACGGATAGGCGATGACCCAAACCGCACAGCAAAAAGCCCCAATCGCGCTGAGTTGCGGTGAACCCGCTGGCATCGGGCCCGAGATAGCCGCCAAGGCATGGGGCCGTTTGCGGAGCCGACAGCCGTTTTTCTACATCGGTGACCCACGACACATTCCAGTTGGCACACCCATCCGCGAGATACATACCCCCCAAGACGCAGTGCACGTGAGTACCGAAGCGCTACCTGTTCTGCCGATCACTTTTCCCGCCGAAAACATTGCTGGACGACCAGACCCCAGAAATGCAGCCGGTGTTATCGAAGCCATCGCGCGTGGTGTCTCCTTGGTGCAATCGGGTGAGGCCAGCGCGTTGTGCACAGGGCCCATCAACAAAAAAGCGCTCAAAGACGGTGCAGATTTTGCCTACCCCGGTCACACAGAATATCTTGCAGCATTGGCAGGGGTCGATCAGGTCGTCATGATGCTGGCGTGTGACGCGCTACGCGTTGTGCCCGTCACCATTCATATCGCACTTGAGGACGTCCCAACCCAGCTGACCGCAGCACGGTTAACGGACACGCTGTTGATCACCCACCGCGCGCTTAGGCGCGACTTTGGCATAGACGCCCCGCGGATTGCAGTGGCAGGCCTAAACCCCCACGCGGGCGAAGGTGGTGCCATGGGGCGTGAGGAAATCGACATGATCACCCCTGTACTGGATGCCTTGCGCCGTGAGGGCATGAACATCACGGGACCTTTGTCAGCCGATACGATGTTTCACGCAGCCGCACGCAAAAACTATGATGTGGCGGTATGCATGTATCACGATCAAGCGCTTATCCCGATCAAGACGCTTGATTTTTCAGGCGGCGTCAACGTCACCCTTGGGTTGCCTTTCATCAGAACCTCCCCTGATCATGGCACCGCTTTTGACATTGCGGGCCAAGGTATTGCAGATGCGGATAGTCTTATCGCCGCCCTGAACATGGCACGCAAAATGGCAGATGCAAAAACGGGCAGCACGCCGCCCGCTACAACAGAAAAATAGCTTATGGCCCAGATAGATACCCTTCCCTCGCTTGCAGATGTAATTGCGGAAAACCAACTATCTGCCAAGAAGTCCCTTGGGCAGAACTTCTTATTGGATTTGAACCTGACAGCAAAAATTGCGCGGCAGGCGGGCTCGCTCACAGATTGCGACGTTCTTGAAATCGGACCTGGTCCCGGCGGGTTGACCCGTGGGTTGCTGGCCGAAGGGGCGCGCCGCGTCTTGGCAATTGAAAAAGACCCCCGCTGTGGCCCCGTGCTGGATCAGATCAGCGCCGCCTACCCCGACCGGCTGTCCTATGTCATCGGTGACGCGCTTGATGTGAACCCGCTTGAGCACCTGACGCCGCCCATCCGAATTGCAGCAAATCTTCCCTATAACGTGGGTACAGAGTTGTTGGTTCGGTGGTTAACCCCACCTGAATGGCCACCGTTCTGGAGCAGCCTAACCTTGATGTTCCAGCGCGAAGTCGCCATGCGTATCGTGGCGGAAC